>NZ_WLUG01000119.1:0-138875 GCF_009706505.1 Providencia sp. wls1922
CAAAACCAAATCAAAAACAAGGACGAAATTAAGAAAAAATAAAAACTAGCTTTTCATTTTGTCTAGAAAGCTTTTGGCGGAGATATGCCAGGTGTTGGGGCAGGGATTGAAGCCGAGTTTGGGGTAGGTGTTTTGGGAGTCGGGGGTGGAGCGAAAAATTAAATGACACTCAGGGGGAAGCTCCTCGGCGGTGAGGCGCAGCAAATGCTTACCGACACCTTGATGAAGATACTGAGTATCTACCGCAATTTCAGAGATATAGCAGCAAAAACTAAAATCCGTGATCGCGCGAGCGAAACCCACCACCTGCTCATCCACCCAAGCACTAATCAACAAATCCGCATTATTTAACATCGAATCCAGCAATGCGACATCGTCAGTGGGCACAAACGTATCCAGTGGGGATTGCTTCAATAAATTCAAAAAATCATCCACCGAAATCGAATGGTTCACTTTATATGTAATGTGGCTATTCACTGGCTCCATGTCATTCCCTCATAAATAAAAACGCTAATATAGTTTTAGCTCGAAATCATGAAAATTGCCTGTTTTTCTTTGTATTTTTGCGTGATGACATTGCGCTATTTGATGAAGAGTAATGAAAGCAATAGATAAAAATGCAGAAATAATCACTATGGGTATTAATGAGTATTCAAACAATTGATTTTATGATTAATTAATTCCAACTATTTAATAAATAACAATATTTAAAAATCAATAATGGATTTTATACACCAATAGGTTGTAAGTGAATATAATGCCAAATTATGCATTTACAGTAGGTATCCATATGTTCAAAAAGGTTATTATTGTCTTTTTTCTTGTTTTCTGTGCTCCTTTTGGCTTTGCCACCGACTTGTCATTTAAAGAAAAATCACCCGTTGATCGCCTATATCATGAAAACTACCAAGGAGTGGACTCACTGCGGGAAGAGCAGAAGTTCAAATTTGACCCTAAATTAAAAATTGCTCAGCAAGATCGTAGCTACCAATCGCTACTCGAACAACGGGATGAAGATGAAAAGTCCTTGCTCAATCACATCCGCCCTTGTGATATCAACCCAACGGCAGCAGGCTGTCCGGGGCATTTATCGTGGATGAACAACCCGCGCGAGCTTCAATCCATGCTAGAGCAAAAATATCAGAATGAATAATTAGTATTCCCCGTGTTGCAAATAAAAGGCGCTTTTTGAGCGCCTTTTATATTGTTTAAATAATCAGCTCCGTATCAATTTCCTTCGGGAAAGGTCAATGTTGATCCCGGTGCTTCGCGGCTTAAATGAATAAAATTCAAATGCTTCTCATACTGGTCAAGAATATCGCTGATCACCTGCTCTTTGGTGTAGTCCATTAAATCGTTAGCTTGGGTGCCTTCCCACAAGTAAGTTTCAAGGCGGTAATAGTGGGATTTACCGGAACGAGCGCGGTAGGTAAAGCTTGGCACCGTGTAGCGGCGTGGCCAAATTTGATAGATAAAACTTTGCTCTTCTTCTAAATCGACCACTAACTCTAAATGGTTAAGTCGCTCTTCTTCGGCAAGAGGATAGATCGCAAATTCCACCTTCGCGCCACGCAATTCCAATTCTTTAGCTACATCTTGCATCGCAGGAATACAGACTAAATCTAACATCCGTTGGGTATAGGTGGTGCCCGGGAAATTCATCACGCGTCCCAGACGTTGTTTCCACTTAATGGGCTCATTACCATACAGCGGCGCAGGGGCATTGGTATTAATGGCACTGACGCGGCGATAATCTTCAAACCGCAATGACTTATACAGCCCTGCCATAATAAAGAAGATCACAAAACTAAACGGCAACCCCATAATCACGGTGGTGTTTTGCAGGGCGGGCACTCCATCGGTCATTAACATCCCGAGAGTGAGTAAACCAATGGCTACTGACCAAAAAATTCGCAGCCAATTAGGAGAATCGTGATTAATATCGCTCAGTTTTGAGGTGAAATTCCCCAGCACTAATGAGCCAGAATCCGCGGATGTCACGTAAAACAGCAACCCTGTAATGGTGGCAACGGAGGCGGTTAATCCAAACCCCGGATATAACTCGAGTAGGGAATAAAACCCTTTTTCGGGGGCCTCTAATACCGTTTCAGCCAACGCTTTGTTGCCATGAATAATTTCATACAGAGCGCTATTACCAAAGATAGAGAGCCAAAGTAGTGTGAAGACAAAAGGGATGATTAGTGTGCCAATCACAAACTGGCGAATGGTGCGACCACGGGAAATTCGTGCCAAAAACAGCCCAACAAAAGGCGACCATGCTACCCACCATGCCCAGAAAAATAGCGTCCAGCTATTCATCCAGTTAGTCGGTCTATCAAACGCAAAACTGTTCAAGGTCATCCCCATAAAACGGTTCACATAATCCCCGACGTTGAGTACTAGCGCATTGAGCAGAAATTCCGTATCCCCCACAAAGAGGATAAATAGGATCAGTCCTAATGCCAGCAGTACGTTGAGTTCCGAGAGAATACGTATCCCTTTATTGACCCCCGATGTGGCGGAAATGACCGCCATGATTACCGAAAGGAAAATCAGCCCGCCTTGCACCGTTAGCCCTTGGGGAAGGTCAAACAGCACTTTTAGCCCGTAATTGAGCTGAACCACGCCAATACCGAGGGTGGTGGCGATACCGAAAATCGTCCCGAGCACGGCGGCAATATCGACGGTATGACCAATCGGTCCGTTAATTCGATTACCAAAAATCGGATATAGGGCAGAACGGATGGTTAATGGCAAATTATATCGATAACTAAAGTAACCGAGCGCAATGCCCATCAAGGCGTACATTGACCAGCCCGTGAGTCCATAGTGAAACAGTGTCCACACCATCGACTGACGAGCCGCTTCAAGGGTTTCGCCTTCACCTGTTGGCGGTAACATATATTGAGTGACCGGTTCAGCCACCGAGAAAAACATCAAATCAATGCCGATCCCCGCGGCAAACAGCATCGCTGACCAGCTGAGCAAACTAAATTCCGGTTTGGATTGTTCTGGTCCCAGTTTGATGTTCCCAAAGCGCGAGGTGGCGATAAAAATCACAAAAACGATATACAAGGTGGCGGCAAGTAAGTAATACCAGCCGAAGGTTTTTGACACCCAACCCAGTGTTGCAACAATCCATTTATTTGCGGTGTCAGTCATCAGGATGGTGAAAAAAGAAAACGCCAGTATTAAGGCGGCGGAGGTAAAAAAAACAACGTGATTAAGTTGGTCTTTCTGCCCATTTTTTGGACTTTTTGAATTTGTCATTGGCAGTTCCACAGTTTTATCTGGATGAAAATTTAAAATTAGATTATTTACTAACGCATTGAATTATTAGTAAATATTTAAAATTTCACGGGTATCTCCTCGAGTTATTTGTAAATGAATTGTTGTAAACAATAGTTAATATTGATTGAACATTCAATTAAAAAATCGTTTAATGAATGGGTTCAATGGTCTTATTAGGTCTTCATGCCATGCCGAAAATAGGCGTTCAATCGATACGTAAACAGCAGTTAATTCAGGCCACTTTAGCTGTCATCAACGAAGTGGGAATGCAAGAAGCCAGCTTTGTGCTGATCGCCCGTAAAGCGGGAGTCTCTACTGGGATTATTAGCCACTATTTCCGTGATAAGAGTGGTTTATTGGAGGCCACCATGCGCCATATCCAGTATCAACTCGGGTTTGGTATTGCGATGCGACTCAGATTATTGAGTGGTGAAAATCCTAAAGCGCGAATTCAGGCAATTGTGGAAGGGAACTTTGACTCCACCCAAATCAGTGAAGCCGCAATGAAAACGTGGCTAGCATTTTGGGCGAGCAGTATGCATCAGCCAAATCTGAACCGCTTACAGCGGGTGAATGACCGTCGCTTATATTCAAACCTCAGCTATGAGTTTGGACGAGCGCTAAGTAAACCTGCCGCACGCCGTGCTGCTAAAGGTCTGGCTGCTTTGATTGATGGATTATGGTTACGCAGTGCGCTGAGCAATGAGTCTTTTCCTGTGACGGAAGCGCTCAGCATCACTAACGAATATATCGATATGCAATTGGCACGAGCAGGAGACCATTCGACCTAACTATTTTTTAAAGGAGACGTTATGCAACATCCACCGATTCATAAGCTTTACATTCATGGCGGATATGTCGACAGTTCACAACCTGAATGCGGGCAGTTTGAGGCAATAAACCCAGCCAATGGCGACGTGATTGCGCATTTGCAGTCAGCCAGTATCGACGATATTCACTGGGCGGTGGAGAGTGCAAAACAGGGGCAAAAAATTTGGGTGGCAATGACCGCGATGGAACGTTCACGTATTTTGCGCCGTGCTGTAGATATTTTACGTGAACGTAATGATGAACTCGCCTATTTAGAAACCCTCGATACAGGGAAGCCGCTTTCTGAAACGCGTTTTGTGGATATTGTGACGGGCGCGGATGTTCTTGAATACTATGCAGGCTTGATCCCCGCTCTAGAAGGGCAGCAAATTCCGCTACGTGAAACCTCGTTTGTCTATACTCGTCGTGAACCATTGGGGGTTGTTGCGGGGATTGGCGCATGGAACTATCCCATTCAAATTGCGTTATGGAAATCCGCACCGGCACTGGCAGCGGGTAACGCCATGGTATTTAAGCCCAGCGAAGTTACCTCATTAACCGCATTAAAGCTGGCGGAAATCTACACTGAAGCGGGCTTACCTGCGGGGGTGTTTAACGTGGTAACGGGAATGGGCGGTGAAGTGGGTCAATGGCTAACAGAGCATCCTGATATTGCCAAAATCTCATTTACCGGCGGCGTCCCGACGGGGAAAAAAGTAATGTCGAATGCCTCTAGCTCAAGCCTTAAAGAGGTCACCATGGAGCTGGGCGGAAAATCACCGCTGATTATTTTCGATGATGCCGATTTAGACAAAGCCGCGGATATCGCCATGATGGCAAATTTTTACAGCTCTGGGCAAGTGTGCACCAATGGGACGCGGGTGTTTATCCCAGAAAACCTGAAAGCCACCTTTGAAGCCAAAATCGCACAGCGCGTTGCTCGCATTCGTATTGGTTCACCAACCGATGAAAATACCAATTTTGGGCCTTTAGTCAGCTTCAAGCATCTGGACAATGTGCTGCGCTATATCGAGATTGGTAAGGCGCAAGGGGCGACCGTGTTATGTGGTGGTGAGCGTCTGATGACTGAGTCGCTGGCAAACGGCGCGTATGTGGCACCGACGGTGTTTACTGATTGCACAGATGAAATGCAAATCACCCAAGAAGAGATTTTTGGTCCTGTAATGAGCATTCTAAGCTACCTCACAGAAGACGAGGTCATTGAGCGAGCAAATCACTCGATTTATGGTTTAGCCGCAGGAATTGTCACGCAAGATCTCGCCCGTGCTCATCGCGTTATTCACCAATTAGAAGCGGGAATTTGTTGGATCAACACCTGGGGAGAATCCCCTGCGCAAATGCCAGTGGGGGGTTATAAACACTCTGGTGTAGGGCGCGAAAATGGTCTGATGACGCTACAAAATTACACTCAAATCAAATCCATTCAAGTTGAACTCGGAGAGTTTTCATCCATTTTTTAATCACTTAATTTGACTGAAACAGAGGAGATAACAATGGTCTATGACTACATTATTATCGGTGCTGGTTCAGCCGGTAACGTTCTTGCTACCCGCCTGACAGAAGATACTGATGTTACTGTGCTGCTCCTTGAAGCAGGAGGACCGGATCACCGGTTCGATTTTCGCACACAAATGCCAGCGGCATTAGCATACCCACTTCAGGGGCGCCGTTATAACTGGGCGTATGAAACAGAGCCTGAGCCCCATATGAATAACCGCCGTATGGAATGTGGGCGCGGTAAAGGGCTTGGCGGCTCTTCATTGATTAACGGCATGTGCTATATCCGTGGAAATGCCATGGACTTTGATGGCTGGGCGCAAGCACCGGGGCTTGAAGATTGGGCTTATGCCAACTGTTTGCCATATTTTCGTAAAGCAGAAACCCGCGATATTGGTGGAAATGATTACCACGGCGATCAAGGCCCCGTGAGTGTGACGACGCCAAAATCCCACAATAATGTGCTATTCCACGCGATGGTTGAAGCTGGCGTTCAAGCGGGTTATCCGAAAACAGAGGATTTAAACGGTTACCAGCAAGAAGGGTTCGGTCCGATGGATCGTACGGTGACGCCAAAAGGTCGTCGTGCGAGTACCGCCAGAGGGTATCTAGACCAAGCTCGCACCCGTAAAAACTTGACGATAGTTACCCATGCCACTACGGATACCATTGAGTTTGAAGGGAAAAAAGCGGTGTCTGTGAAGTATTATTTAGGAAAGCATCAGCAAGTGCAGGTGGCGAAGGCGCGCAAAGAAGTCTTATTATGTGCTGGGGCTATCGCCTCCCCGCAAATATTGCAGCGCTCCGGTGTCGGCCCTAAAGCGGTATTAGCGCAGTTTGAGATCCCTCCCGTTCATTATCTGGAAGGTGTGGGTGAAAATTTGCAAGACCATTTGGAAATGTACTTGCAATATGAATGTAAGCAACCCGTTTCCCTGTATCCCGCATTGAAATGGTTTAATCAGCCAATGATTGGTGCGCAGTGGCTATTTAAAGGCACGGGCATTGGTGCCAGTAATCAGTTTGAAGCGGGTGGGTTTATTCGTAGCAGTGAAAAATTTGCATGGCCAAATATTCAATTTCACTTTCTGCCGGTGGCGATTAACTACAATGGTAGTAATGCGGTGAATCAACACGGTTTTCAGGCACATGTGGGTTCTATGCGTTCACCTAGCCGAGGTCGAGTGCAGATAAAATCTCGTGACCCGCATCAACACCCTAGCATCTTGTTTAATTACATGTCTTGTGAGCAGGATTGGGAAGAGTTTCGCGCAGCGATTCGTATCACGCGGGAAATTATGGCTCAACCCGCGTTAGACCCGTATCGAGGTGAGGAAATTAGCCCCGGCAAGCATATTGTCACCGATGAGCAACTTGATCAGTTTGTACGAGAACGCGCGGAAACTGCGTTTCATCCTTGTGGAACGTGCAAAATGGGCTCGGATGCTATGGCGGTCGTCGATGGTGAAGGGCGTGTCCATGGGATTGATAACCTACGAGTGATTGATGCATCCATTATGCCGCTGATTATTACAGGCAATTTAAATGCCACAACCATTATGATTGCGGAAAAAATAGCGGACAAAATTCGCGGTCGAGAGCCATTAGCACCCAGCCAGGCTCCCTATTTTAACGCTGGTAGCCAGGTGGTTAGAGCGGGCTAAAACGTGGTTTATGGGTGAGGGGACATCCTCACCCTTTGTACATGCTTATTCGCAATGGTTGGTAAATTCTTTATACGCATTCCATGTCTGAGTTGCATACATAACTGAAGGGCCTCCCCCCATAAAAATGGCAACAGCTAAAGTTTCAGCAAGTTCTTGTTGGGTTACTCCTAAATCGACCAAAGCTTTTGTATGAAAAGCAACGCAGCCATCGCAGCGATTGGCAACCGCAATACCAATCGCAATCAGCTCTTTGGTTTTTTTATCCAGAACTCCCTCTGTCGAGGCAGCTGCAATTAAGTTAGAAAAATGCATCATGACTTCAGGAATAAATTGAGCCAGCTCCGGCATGGTTTGCAGTAGGTTTTGATTGATTTCAGTAAACTTTGACATTGTTTCTCCGTCTTACATTATGCGATTAAATAATATATATTTTAATATAATTTAAGGATAACATTGAGCAAGGAAAATATTCGAAATAAGATATAAAACAGATTTATACTTTTTATTTAATAAAGGATGGTGTATTAAATTGAAAGATTCATATTTAGATGTTTGATCTGAAATTTAACGCTATTAGTGTCAATTTGACAAAAAAATCCTCCAAACGAAGGAGGAAAATAAATATTAAGCGAGACTACTTATATAACACTAATTTTGTATTTACCAAAGCTGACCAGCTAATAAAAATGATCAAAATTTGCTATATGAAAAAGGAATATAAACTAAAAATAATATGGAAGTGTTAATATTAACGAACAGAATTAACTAGCCATTGTAAATAGTTATCCTCAACTTGGTTAGGGTCTAAACGAATTAACTCAGGAATTTCATAGGGATGAATTTCCTTGATTGCATCAAATAGCGCTTGCTGATTACCAATCGTGCTTTTTATCAGTAATAGAATTTCTTTATCTTCTGTCACATTTCCTTTCCACAAATAGACTGATTTCATTTCGGGTAATAATGAAACACAGGCAGCAAGATGGTTATTCAACAGGTGCTGTGCAATTTTTATGGCACTTTCTTGGCTATTAGTCGTGCTTAAAACGATGCAAGGTTGTTGCTGGCTCTTATAATGAGTATCGTCAAATGTCATTTTAATCTCCTTTATTTAAAGGGCTTATTTAAATGAGTAGCCTGATTCATTCTAGTTCAGCTGCCCGTAAGAAAACGTAGTCACATAATGATACAAATAGAGAAGTACGTGATTAATGTGGAGATGATTATTACTGATAACGATTATCTTATTGGGTAATGAATTGGCTGCCCATGAGATAGCAATATATGTACCCTAATAGCTTAAGGCTTGAGCTAAATAATTTCATTAATCAATTAGCCTGGTTGATTTTCATTCGCTCTACTAAACGAAAGTAAATCTATTTACAAGGGGCTTTATTGCTATTCTTGATTAATTATGAGTAATTCGATTCAGCATTAAGTTTTAGATAGGTAAATATCAATAATTATTGAATTTTTGTATATTAATTGAGTTTTGGGAAATATTTTAATATTTAATCGCTTTAATCCGATGGAAGAGTTAGTGACGTTTTTATACATAACTGTTACTCGTTTTTATTTCACCGCCACATTTAACTCATTTTAAGGGTGTGTGACTGTTTGTGAATTTCAATTACATTTTGTTACATAATGGCTTGAAATTCATATGAAACTCAGTAACCAAATGATAACGATCAATATTTTCAGGTGATTATTTGCTAACATCGACTGAGAATAAAAAAATATATATTGCACTTTCTCTGTCATTCCATCTCAAAAACTGTATGGATACCCTTATGAATAAACTGACTCCGTTAAAACCGATACCTACCTTAATCGCGGTCGCGATTACGTTAATTATCTGGTTTGCTATTCCTGTTCCTGAAGGTGTTAATCCGAATGCATGGCATTTATTAGCCCTGTTTGTCGGAACTATCGCTGCGATTATCGGTAAAGCGTTACCGATTGGTGGTGTTTCTATCGTTGCGATTTCCTTGGTGGCCGCGACTGGGGTCACCAATCCTGAATCTACAAAAGGCGCGATTGCAGATGCATTAAGTGGCTTTTCTAATGACCTGATTTGGCTGATTGGTATTTCCATCATGGTCTCCATGAGCTTGAATAAAACGGGGCTGGGAGCGCGTATAGGTTATTACGTTATTTCACTGTTTGGTAAAAAAACCATTGGGATTGCTTATTCGCTGGCCATTGCAGAAACCATTCTTGCGCCTGTGACGCCAAGTAACACTGCGCGAGGCGGGGGAATTATTCACCCGATTATGCGTTCGATTTCAGACAGTTTTGGTTCTAAGGCAGAAGACGGTACTTCCGGGAAAATAGGGCGCTACCTCTCTTTAGTGAACTATAATATCAACCCAATTACCTCCGCGATGTTTATTACAGCAACGGCACCGAACCCGCTGATTGTCAGCTTAATTGTCAGCGAAGCGGGTAAAGGTAATGAGCTAACTTGGGGAATGTGGGCGATTGCGGCATTTGTACCGGCGATTGTTTCTCTGATTTTAATGCCACTGGTTATCTACTTTATGTATAAGCCAGAAATTACCTCTACACCGGATGCTCCTAATTTTGCCAAAGAACGTTTACAGCAATTAGGACCAATTTCATTGCCTGAAATGATCACATTAGGGGTTTTTATCCTGTTATTAATGATGTGGGCAGGGGTTCCTGAAATGTTGTTTGGTCCATCATTCAGCGTGAATGCAACCACGGCAGCCTTTATTGGTCTGAGCGTATTATTGGGCACAGGGGTTATTAACTGGGATGATGTCCTGAAAAATAAAGGGGCATGGGATACCGTTGTCTGGTTCGCCGCACTGGTGATGATGGCTAGCTTCTTAGGTAAATTAGGTCTTATTAAGTGGATGTCTGTCACGGTAGGAAGCTCTATCGATAGCATGGGAATTAGTTGGGTTTGGGGTACCTTAATTTTGGTACTAATCTATGTTTACTCTCACTATTTCTTCGCCAGTACAACTGCGCACATTACCGCAATGTTCGGGGCTTTCTTTGCGGCGGGTCTTGCATTAGGTGCACCGCCAATGCTGTTAGGTTTAACCTTAGCATTCTCCTCATCCTTAATGATGTCATTAACTCACTACGGCACGGGTACGGCACCAATTATCTTCGGTTCGGGCTATGCCACACTGGGCGAATGGTGGAAAGCGGGCTTTGTGATGAGCGTTGTTAACTTAATTATTTGGATCAGTTTAGGAAGTATTTGGTGGAAATTCCTTGGTTACTGGTAATGCCATTGAATATTAATTGAAAATAGGTATTCACTAAAAGCCGGAATTATCTTCCGGCTTTTTTGTCCTCTATTGACTGTGAGTGAAATTATATTTTACTGAGAGAGGAAACATAAAATTTAAACCTTAAATTAGTGAATTTATTGAAATAAATAGGGCAATTAAATATTCAATAGAAACAAGATTTTTTAATTTAAAGCAGCTATGATTAATACTAAGGCATGTTGTAGGGTTTTAATGTAATCCGATATAAACAAAGATAAATAGGTTAAAAATGAAAAAGACAGCATTAGTATTGGGTATGGCGGGTATGATGGCATTGTTGTCAGCGTGTTCAGACGAGAAAAAAGAGATTGCAGAGTATCGTTCTGAGTTCGTAAACAACTGTGTAAAAGCAGCGGGCGAATCTGATACAGAAACAGCACAAGCTATTAGCGCAATCTGTGGCTGTGCTTATGATAAAACTGTTGAAAAATATGGTTTAAAAGAATTTAAGCGTTTAGACAGTGAACTGCAAAAATCACCTGCTGCTGCGCCTGAATTCCAACAAACTATGATTTCATTTGTTCAAGAGTGTGCAACTAACGCGCGTTAATTGAATAACTTTAGTCATTGTTAAATAAAGCCACGGTGATGAAAAATCCCGTGGCTTTGTTGTTTTTAGGATAGGTTTTTAAATCAACGCTTATTTAAATAGCTGTTTAAATTGATGTGGAGCACAGCGTAAATATTGTGGTGCCACATTAATTTGTTCATTGAGCACACTGGCGGCACGCCATGGCCAGCGTGGTTCATATAAAATGCCACGACCAATCGCAATAAAGTCAGCTTGCCCAGTCGCAATAATCGCTTCCGCTTGGTGAGGCTCGGTGATCAGCCCCACAGCAATAACTGGCATATCGGTATGTTCATGAATAGCTTGCGCCAGTGGTACTTGGTAATTTGGGCTGACCGGGATCTGTTGCTTGTCTGATAATCCACCGGAAGAAACGTGGATATAATCGCACCCTAATTCTTCTAGCACTTCAGTGAGTTCGATGGATTGAGCCAGATCCCAGCCCCCTGCAACCCAATCTGTTGCAGAAATACGGATACCGACAGCAATATTTGGATTGACCGCCGCACGTACTTCACGGAACACATCCACTAAAAATCGAGTACGGTTAACAAAACTGCCACCATATTCATCTTGTCGTTGGTTGGAGATAGGAGATAGGAATTCATGCAGTAAATAGCCATGAGCCGCATGGATCTCAATTAAATCAAAACCTGCTTGTTCAGCACGTTTTGCTGAATCAACAAACTGTTGCGTTATTTCGTGGATCTCATTGATGGTGAGAGCCTTTGGTGAATAGCTGTCGCCAAAAGGCAGAGCGGATGGTGCGACGGTTTGCCAACCATGTAGATCGTCTGGCGCTAAGTTTTGCCCGCCTTCCCACGGTAGTGCGCAGGATGCTTTTCTGCCTGCATGGGCAATTTGAATACCTAATTTTGCATTGGCAAAACTCTTGATATTCGTTAATAGGGTTTTGAACGCCTGCATCTGAGCGTCATTCCATAATCCTAAATCTTGGTAAGTAATTCGTCCATCGGGGTTTACAGCACTAGCTTCGACAATCACAAGGGAAGCGCCGGATAAGGCAAGGTTCATATAATGAGCCTGATGCCAAGGGCTGATGAGACCTTCATGTGCGGAGTATTGGCACATAGGTGGCACAATAATACGGTTAGTTAGCTGAACTTGACCTAAGTTAGCAGGTGAAAATAGGTAACTCATTCCTTTTTCCTTATAACGAAACTTAAGATAATTCTGACAGTATACAAAAAAAGTAAGAGCATTCTTGTGATAAAACGGCAAATTTAGGGATTCAAAAAAATTTTTCGTTATAAGCAAGCTGAAAAAGCAATAACGTGAAGATAATTTTGAGGAAAAGAATAAAAAGTATAAATCTCTGCTTGCTATTTTTTATTATAAATAAAAGAACCAGGGATAGAATGTAGATATATTGCAATGTGTCATTTCAAATCATGATAAATACTCGCTTAGTTCCCCATTTCTTTGTTAACCCCATGATAAATCAAGCATGATAAACTTAATTTGGTTTTATGGTTTTTATGGTGCTAATAGATTTTCACACTGGGTTTTTATTTTATTCAATGATTTTCTTTACCTTTAAATGAATATTGTTGCCGCAAAAAAACAATTTTCATCTTGCAACCTAAATAAGGGATTTATATAAGCAACGATAGCCCTACGTAATATTAGTTTTATGTAAAAAGAGTAATGGAGATGAAAATAAAATTACAACTGTAAAAGTGTAGCAGTTTTATTTTCAACAACGTGTATTAGCCTGTGAAAATATAATTCTAAAAAGGAAGGTCAATGTGTTAACAATTATTGGTATTTTAATCATCGTGACAATCGTCACTTTACTGATGATGGGTAAAGCTAGCCCAATTATTGCAATGTCTTGTATTCCTTTTATTGGTGCACTGTTAGCGGGATATTCTATTGGTGAAATCTCGGTCTTTTTCGAAAGCGGCATTAATAAAGTGGCAAAAGTGGCAGCGATGTTTTTGTTTGCCATTTTGTTCTTCAGCATGATGAAGGACTTACATATTTTTGACCCACTGATCCGCATGATGGTCAAAATGACCCGTGGTAATGTGATTATCGTCTGTATCATGACCACGCTAATCGCGGGGGTAGTGCACTTAGATGGCTCTGGCGCCGCAACATTTTTAATTATTATTCCTGCATTATTACCGCTATACCGACAATTAGGTATGAGTCCATACCTAATGTTGCTGCTGATGTGCGCAAGTATGGGGATCATGAATATGGTGCCGTGGGGTGGACCATTAGGTCGTGCGTCAGCGGTAACAGGTATCGATGCCTCTACACTATGGCAAGGTTTAATTCCCGTGCAATTGATTGGTATGGGTGGCGCGGTGGTATTTGCCATTATTATGGGAATGCGTGAAAAGCGTCGCATTGCTGCGGCCGCGTTAAATGGCACTACGCCGTATCAAATGGATTCACTGTTAGGCGAAAGTGAGCAAATCGCAGATGTGGTTGATATTGCCCATAAACCTAAAAAGCCATTAATTAATGGTGGATTAATTGTAGGGGCGATTATCTGTTTAGCATTCGGGCTACTTTCAGCTCCATACGTATTTATGATTGCGCTTTCTTTGGCGTTATTAATTAACTACCCAAATCCCAAAGAGCAGATGAAGGTGCTCTCCCTGCACGCCCCACAGGCGTTAGGTATGGTGGCCATTATTCTTGCAGCGGGCGCGTTTCTCGGCATCTTATCCGATGGTGGAATGTTGAAATCCATCGCAATGGATCTGACATCAATTCTGCCAACGGAATGGGTATCAAAAATTCATATTTTTGTGGGTATCCTCGGCGTACCAATGGATATTTTCACCAGTACTGACGCTTACTATTTTGCATTGCTGCCAATTATTCAGCAAATTGCTGCGACGGCAGGGGTTGATCCTTCAGCGGTGGTGTACGCTATGGCGATAGGGAATAACGCGGGTACGTTTGTGAGCCCGTTCTCACCGGCAGCATGGCTGGCGATGGGGCTGGCGGGAATTGATATGGGGCGTCATTTGCGGTATTCGTTCGGGTGGATTTGGGTGTTCAGTTTCTTTACGCTAGCCGTCGGGGGGGTTTTAGGTCTCTATTGATCTGCTCGTCGTCTTTTGCGCTGTAGCGGTGTTGGCTTCGCTTACTAACCCTAGTCACATACTTATGTATGCTCCTAGGGATTAGCTGCACTTGCCGCCTTGCTACAGCACAAAATCCATAGAGCCAATGTTTGGGGAAGCTAAGGAAAATGCTAAAAGCTAGAATCTGAAATTTGAAGTCTGAAGTCTGAAAAGATAAAAAACAGTGAGATAAAATAGTTGCTAAGTGGAACATCGATTATCAGACAGTGACTATATTGATGATGATGGAATTATGTGAAGATGCCTTTATTATCTGAAACCTATAAGGCTCGACATGCGCAGACCACTTTCTTCCTATCATCCTATCTTGTATTGGCTGCGCGTGAATCAAAAGCGGCTACTTAGGCGCTGGCACTGGGCATTTTCAGGGCGCAAATATACCCGCAATTTAGCGGAGCGACCGCTGGAATACCGTTACCATAAACACACATCGCGCCTTATCCGCAAATTGGGGCAATCAGACCTTCGACTACAACATAACAAAGTGATAAACCTCGGAATTGCGATTGAAACGATGAACGGCATTACCATCTCGCCGGGGGAATACTTCTCATTTTGTCGCCTTGTGGGAAAACCCACGGCTAAACGCGGATTTGTGGAAGGAATGGAACTTTCTTACGGAGAAGCCCGCAGCGGAATTGGCGGAGGAATTTGCCAACTCAGCAATTTAATCCACTGGATGGCGCTGCATTCACCATTACAAGTGGTGGAACGCGCTAACCACAGTTTTGATCCATTTCCCGATGAAGGACGAGTACTGCCATTTGGGTCGGGTGCCGCTATCTTCTATAACTATATCGACCTTGTGTTGTATAACCCCACTCAAGCGATATTTCAGTTAGTGTTTAAAATTGGTGAGCACCAAATTGAAGGGGAGCTACTGTGTTCAGAACCCCGCGAAAATAAATACCATATTTACCAACAAAATCATAAGTTTGTTCGGGAGCACGGCGTGATTTATCGCCATAATGAAATTTGGCAGCAAATCACCACCAAAGGGCAAGAACCGCTCACACTCAGCGACTGCTGTTTATACCGCAATAAAGTGGTGGTGAAATACCCACTGGATGAATCTCAATTGAGTGATGCGGGTTAATACGAGCATAATTAGGAATATGTTACTGGCTTTTACCTAATTAATTCGTTTAGAATCCCCCTCAACTAAGTTATTTCTTGCTGTTTTTCTGATAAAACACCCAAAATGAGGCCGTCTCGCGGACTAGATATGTAATACCAACACTTGATTTCTCAATTATCGCAGAGGCAAATCTTGCACAAGATTTGTTGTGTTTTATTATTTCTGTAGAGAAAGCATAATGAATATGCAATCAAGGAAGTATGGTAGAACGTATCACTATCCGTTCTCACCTGGCACCACCAGCGACGATCGTATTAATAGCGATTGGTGGGCACACATCCAAAATATTGAACAACTGGTTCATACTGAAAAACTCGATGGTGAAAATAATTGCCTGAATCGTCACGGCGTATTTGCCCGTTCTCACGGCGCTCCGACCCAGTCGGCATGGTCGCAGCAAATCCGTCAGCGTTGGCAATTAATTAAAGACGATCTGGGTGATATCGAATTGTTTGGCGAAAATCTGTATGCCGTGCACTCCATCGAATATCAACATATCGAAGATTATTTTTACGTGTTTGCGGTGCGCCAAGGGGATTATTGGCTAAGTTGGGATGAAGTGAAGTTTTACGCATCACTGTTTGATTTCCCAACCGTACCTGAGCTTCATTTGGCTATCGATAAAACCCTCACTGCTCAGCAGTACAGCAGCGGATTAATCGCCGCGGCAGGGGAAGATAGCCAATTTATTGCACGGGATACCCATACCGGAAAACTGTGCAGTATGGAAGGTATAGTGACACGCAATCGCCAAGGTTTTGCCGTGGATGATTTTATCCAGCACGTTTTTAAGTATGTGCGCAAAAACCATGTAAAAACCGATATCCACTGGAAACGAAATTGGCAGCGCGCAAGATTAGCGTTTGAAATGCAAGGAGATGACCAATGAGTTGGCAACTAACAAAACAACGAGAATGGTCACAACTTGCTGAACAGTTTGAATTTGTGCGTGATATGCATGGCGTCCCTCAAGATGCGATACACCATGCGGAAGGGGATGTGGCTATCCATACTCAAATGGTATTAGCTGCGCTGGAAGGCTTACCGGAATATCAGCAATTACCTGAAGCGCAACAGCAGATTGTCTGGACAGCTGCGCTCTTGCACGATGTGGAAAAGCGCAGCACCACTCGAGAAGAAGAGGGGCGTATTCGCTCACCAGGACACGCAAAAAAAGGCGAGTTATCCGCTCGCCATATCCTGTTTCGTGAAGTGGAAACGCCATTTGCTGTCCGCGAGCAGATTGCCACATTAGTACGCTTTCACGGTTTGCCATTATGGTTGATGGATAAGCCTGACCCAGAGCGAGCGTTATACGCCGCCTCATTACGGGTCGAAATGTCTTTGCTGTGTATGTTAGCGAAAGCGGATGCGATTGGTCGTGAATGTGAAGACAAAGCGGACTTATTAGCTCGCATCGAGCTATTTGAACTGTTTTGCCGTGAGCATGATTGCTGGGATCAGCCGAAAGCTTTCGCGTCATTGGCGGGGCGTTTTCACTATTTCCACACTCAGCGTGGGACGCCGGATTATCAACCATTTGATGAAGACGGTAGCGAAGTGATTATGCTGTGTGGCTTGCCGGGAATGGGGAAAGACCATTTTATTCAACAACATTACCCACAAACGCCGATGGTATGCTTGGATGAAATTCGCCGAATTCATAAAATCAGCCCAGCGGATAAAAATGCCCAAGGTTGGGTCGCGCAGCAAGCGAAAGAACAGGCGAAAGTTTATTTGCGTAGTAAACAAGATTTTATCTGGAATGCGACATCGCTAAGTGCCTCACTGCGCGAAAGCATGATTAGCCTATTTGCTCGCTACCAAGCCAAAGTGCATTTGATTTATCTGGAAGTGCCGTACAAGCAGTGGCAGCAGCAAAATCGTCAGCGCAAATATGCGGTTCCGGAAAATGTGATGGAAAGAATGGCGGGGAAACTGGAAATACCGACCCCTGATGAAGCTCATCAAGTTTCCTATTTTATCAATGGTGAATTTTTGAGTGAGCCGGTGAAGTAAGTTTTATCATCCTGCCTCTGTCAAAGAGGCAGGACAATCAGTTCGCCATCATGGCACAAAAACCTTTCCTTCAAATAATTTTCTAGCAGTACGAATAATAGAAGCTTGAATGCCTTCCGGTTTATCCGTCGGGTTACTTAGTGCTACCTCAAATTTGCCACTGAGATGTTCAATGGCAATCTTCTGCATATCCACATCACCTTGCAGATAACGCTCGATAACGGTACCTGAAATCACACAGCCGGTGGCAATAGCAATTGCGCCCGTTACCGCTAATGCGCCATGGCATTTATGGGGCATAAAGTAGCGCACATTAATGGTGCCGCCGTGAATCGCAGGGGAGACCAAAATCGGTTTGGGGATCACTTTTTTGCTCACATCCCCTAACCCCATCATGGCGCCAGCTTGCAGACGAAGATGCTCCAGTTTTTGCATAAACTCGCTATCGCCTTCAAGTTGATCCGCCGTTTCATATCCCGTTTTATTAAGTTGTGGGGCATCGATAAGTACCACGGGCGTTGCCATATCGAGGCAAGAAACTTCAACACCATCAATGATATCGACCACATTTCCGGTAGGGAATAGTTTCCCTGTTTTGGTGCCACTGGCATTAAGAAAGGTTAAACCAACAGGGGCAGCCTGACCGGGAACACCGGCAATAGTTGCCTTACCGTTATATTCCACTTGCCCATTGGGGGTTTGAATGGTGGCGTTGATAAAGGTATTGGTGTTGACGTTACGCACCCTGACGGTGGTCACATCTCCAGTGATAGGTACTAACCCTTTTTCTAACGAGAATGACCCGACCGCACACAGAATATTGCCACAGTTAGGGGCGGTATCGACAATACGCTCAGTAATGGCGACTTGCGCAAAAAGGTAGTCAACATCTGCATCTGGGTGCGTTGATGGGCTAATGATGGCGACTTTACTGGTTTGCGGGCTACCGCCACCAATACCATCGATTTGTAAAGGATGACCGGATCCCATAATGGCTAAAATGAGTTCATCACGTTGTTGAATGTCGGTCGGGAGAGAGTCAGCGAGGAGAAAGACACCTTTTGATGTGCCTCCGCGCATTAATGTACAAGGAATTTGTTTCATCACGCGTCCTTTTTGAACGCCTTACCGTAAGAAAAATGGAGTGCGTTATATTGCACTCCATCTTTTTTATGGGGTAAGGGCGATTAGATTAAGCCCATGTTGATAAGAATTTCCCACCAACCTAAACCAATAGTCATGTGAACTAATAGGCTGAGGAACGCGATAATCCCACCAATGATCCACCAAGAACGAATATCGTTATAGCCTGCACCGAAGACGATTGGAGCTGCCGCGCCTCCGTAATGGGTTAAGCTGCCGCCGTAAGCGTTAGAGAACAGCAGACCCAGCGCTAACAGCATCGGCGGTGCGCCTGCAACCATACCAACGGTGGCGAAAACAGGGACCATCGCCGCCACATAGGCACCACCAGAGGCGAACAGGTAACGAATCGCGACGCTGATAAACATGATGACAAAGAACGCTAACATCGCTTGGTCACCGAAGGAGAGGTGTTCGCTCATCACATCAGCTAACCATTTGAAGAAGCCTGCTTTGGTGAGCACGCCGGACATCCCGATAATACCACCGTACCAAATCAGGGTGTTCCAGCCGCCTTTGTTCTTCAACACATCATCCCAAGTCACGACACCGAGGATCAGCGTTAATGCCATCACGGCAATGGCGACACTTGAGGCGCTCACACCGATTTTATCTGCAAATATCCAGCCGGATAACGCCAGCACAAAGATAATGCTTAGCAGTTTTTCACGCACGGTCATTGGACCTAAATCCGCTAAGCCTTTCGCTGCGATTTCTTTGTTATTCACCTTTTTCAATTCAGGTGGATACAGTTTGTAGATAATTAACGGAGTGAGGATCAACATGATTAAGCCCGGCACGGCAGCGGCTAATGCCCAGCCCCCCCCAACTTAAATGGATACCCATAATGTCGGTCATCATCGCTAATGCCAGTGCGTTTGGTGCCATAGCCGTTAAGAACATATAGCTGGTGGTTTTGGTCACCATATATACGTTTACCAGTAAATAGTGACCTGCTTTACGGGGGCTTTTTTCAGGATCAGACCCTAATGCAACCGCCACACTGTTGATGATAGGGAAGACAATCCCACCGGCACGCGCGGTGTTAGACGGCGTTGCTGGGGCGATAATCAAGTCAAGAATAGCAGTGACATATCCCAGTCCAAGAGTGGTGCCACCTAATTTTCCAATAAGAATATAGGAGAGGCGCTTACCTAAGCCTGTTATGACGAACGCGGCACTCAAGGTGAACGCGGCGAAAACTAACCACGTTGTACCAGATGAGTAACCACTCAATACTTCGCCAACTTTGACGTCTTTAGTGCCGGTTACACCGATGATCACCGCACTGGCAGCAATCGTGGCTAACAAGATCACAGGCTCGGAATAAGGTTTTAATACCAGTCCCACAATGGCGGCAAGGTACAAACCAAATAACAGCCATGCAATACTCGGTAGCCCTGCGGGCGTCGGTATTAAGGCAATGATTATTGGAATGGCTATTAAAACTAATAGCTTCCATATTTTATCTTTTTGCATAGGCTAATCCTTCAAGAATATAAAACTTTAAATTTCTTAAATCACATAAAACGAATATCTAAAATGTGTGGAAACCTATTTCTGGATATAGCGGTATCTTGAATAGTGTTATTTTTTAAATAAAACTATTGGTTAACGCTTATTGACAGAAATGTTATTAATGATTGAAAAGCAAAATCAGTTTTTATTTAAAAATTATTTTCTCTGGTTTTAATTAATCAATTTTGTGATGTTTGTTCCTTTGTTAATGAATATTTAAGTTGTTTTTATTTATGAAGCTAAATAAGTATTCGTAGGCAATCGCGCAAAAAACCACGTTAGAATTAATAAATCTGCGCTGCCTCCGGGACTTAGATTTTTTTCAATACACTGCAAGTCAAATTGTTGGACTTTGCTTAAATCCTGTTCGTCTTGAATTCCTTGATGTAACAAGCTGGTTGCTTGCTGTTTTATCCACAGAAGCCCTGCCATTCCACCGCGATTGGCGATGTTGGTATCGTCATTGAGACTCATCAGTAAAATCAGTGTATCGAGTAGGGCGATATCAGCCTGTTTACCATCTGCCAGTTGTTTCAGATAATGGGGCAGTGCGTGGGCTATCACCAGTTGATAACCTTGCTCTGCTTCCCCTCTAGCGCCAGTGAATCCATACTCTTGGAATAAACGTTGCCCTGCTGTTGGGTGCTCTGCGGGCTGTTGCAGCTCAGCGGTTAATCCTTGGCACATGTCAGAAACAACTTGGCTGATTGCGTTAGGCGTAACTCGTTTCTGTAACCCGAATAAACGTCCCACTGCAGTGAGCACTAAACCTAATGAAAAAATTGAGCCTTTGTGGGTGTTCACGCCTTGAGTGGCACAAAACATCGCTTTTTCACAATTGATACCGATACCGCGAATTTGGCGAAGTAGCTGATTAATCGGTAATTGATAGTGTTCATAACCTGCACGCAAAAACTGCGGAAAGAATTTTGCAATTGCATTGGCACTTAAATGAAAATCGGTCAGTGCCATATCTTTATGGGCGCCAGTGTTGCATTTATCTACTAAACCCGGTTTAGGGGTTAAATTGACTTCAGCAAGCATTGCTTGCCAAGCCAGTTGACTGTAGTGATTCACTACGTCATCATTTAACGTACGTTCTCGGTTAATTTTTTGCTGGAGCATGGGCTAACTCCTCGATACGACGCAAAATCTCTTCAAGGGAATGGCTGCGTTGGCGCGCACATACCTTGGCTTCATTGTCACAAATCAAGCAGCGCCTAGTCGGTAAATTGAATTGGCTGCGAGAATATAAAATGCCATTTGCATCAAAAACATCAAAGTCCCAAAGTCGGCCGACGGGGGATAATTCTTCCGCTTCCATTAAGGCTTTTTTGACCTCAAGGGCATCGGCATTGACGGCGACTAAACATTCCGGTCCGGTAACGAAAGGGAATGATTGTTGTGATAAAAGTACCCACTGCCTGCATGAAGCAACTTGCTTAAGCGCATTTAAGCCTTGATTAAAAATGTCTCTGACCAGTTGATTGTCTTTAACCGGTCCCGGAAAAACGACAGTAAATGAAATCAAGGTTACCTGATGGAGACCAATCCACTCTTGCTGACGAGCCTGACGGGCATCACGGCTCGCCAGCAAGTCAGGTAAGGAAATGTCAAATTGCTCTTGGGTATCAGGCAGTGGGTAAAACATGTTCTACTCCTTCACTTGATGGACAACATCAATCACAGAACCGTCACGATAACGCACCACGGCCACCACTTTATCGGTAAATTCGATAGGGTTTGGTGTGCCCGTTAATAATTGGGCGCGTTCACGTAACCATTGAATAGAAACGGTTTTGATGCCTTGGCTTTCTAGCTGTTGCTTCAGCTCAGGGCGTGCTGGGTTAACGGCAATACCATGGTCAGTCACCAAAATATCGACGCTAGAACCCGGCGTCACGCAAGTCAGCACATCGTCTACCAAGGTTGGGATACGACCGCGTACTAACGGCGCGACGATGATAGACAGTTTCGCCGCCACCGCCGTGTCGCTGTGTCCACCAGATGCACCGCGAATAACTCCATCTGAGCCTGTTAACACATTGACATTAAAGCGAGTATCAATCTCTAGAGCACTGAGTACTACCACATCGAGCATGTCCACTGAGGCGCCTTTAGAATCAAAGCATGCATATTGGTTGGCACTGATTTCAATGTGATTTGGGTTACGCGCGAGAGACTCGGCAGCAGCGCGGTCAAAGCTTTGCACGTCGAGTAACTTCTTAATTAAGCCTTTTTCATGGAGATCAACGATGGTGGAGGTGATCCCACCTAACGCGAAGCCTGCATGGATATGATGACGGCGCATTTTATCTTCGAGGAAGCGAGTAACCGCCAGTGAAGCCCCGCCAGTACCGGTTTGCAGTGAAAATCCTTCTTTGAAGAAGCCTGATTTTTCAATCACATCAGCGGCGGTACGCGCTATCAATAACTCACGCGGGTTGGAGGTCATGCGAGTGGCATCGGCACCGATTTTGTCGGCATCCCCCACACGTTTGACTTTGACAATGTAGTCCACTTCATCTTGCTTAATGCTGGATGGATTATGTGGATAAGGCAGAAACTCTTCGGTCAGCATGACCACTTTTTTGGCATTTTCCGCGTCGATTTTGGCATAACCCAGTGAGCCACAGCTTGCGTTGCCCGTATATCCGTTAGCATTTCCATATTCGTCACAAGACGGAACGCCGATAAATGCCACGTCGATTTTTAATTCACCGCTATGAACAAGGTTGGCACGTCCACCATGGGAGTGAACTTGCACGGGCTCCGCTAATTCGCCACGAGAAATGGCTTCAGCTAATGGGCCACGTAACCCGGAGGTGTAAATCTTGGTGACGACGCCATGGCGTATATGTTCAACCAGTGGCGAGTGGCACGCGCTGAGTGAACTTGATGCCAAGGTTAGGTTGCGAAAGCCCATTTCGGCAATCACTTGCATCACCATGTTGATGGTTAAATCACCGCCACGGAAAGCGTGGTGGAAAGAGATGGTCATGCCATCTTTTAATCCTGAGCGGCGGATAGCCACTTGCAGGTCATCACACAGTTTGCGGTTGCGTGGTTTTTGAACTTGCTGCTGAACTTTGCCGATATCTTTGAATTCACGCAGTAATTCATCGTCTTTAGGTGCTAAGTAGGCTGATACGCGAGCCTGACGCAATGTATTGGTTGTCATAATGTTCTGCCTCACTCTTCCCGAATGCCTGATAATGCCGCGCGCGATAACACTAAGCGGGCTCTTTCAATTACAGGGCTGTCTACCATTTTACCGTTGAGGGATACGACGCCTTTGCCTTCTCGTTCTGCGGCATCAGCGGCATCTACCACACGCTGTGCATGGTCGACTTCTTTTTGGGTTGGGGCATACAAGTTATGCAGTAACTCAATTTGTCTTGGGTTAATTAATGATTTGCCATCAAAACCAAGCTGTTTAATGAGAGCGGCCTCTTTGAGGAAGCCTTCTTCATTGTTGGCGTCAGAATAAACGGTATCAAAGGCTTGAATACCGGCCGAACGCGCAGCTTGTAAAATGGCGCACCGAGCATAGAGGAGTTCAATGCCGTCTGGAGACCGCTCGGTGCGCAAATTGCGGACATAGTCCTCGGCACCTAATGCGATGCCTATTAATCTTGGAGAAGCGTGAGCAATATTCACTACTTGAGTGATCCCCATCGGGGATTCGATAGCCGCGAGTAACCCGGTGCTACCTTCTTCACGCCCACAGCTTTTTTCAATACGTAAAATTTCGTTTTCAATATCAATAATATCTTGTGCGGTATCGGTTTTCGGTAAGCGCACAATATCGGCACCACCGCGAACAACGGCTTCGAGGTCAGCAACCCCATAAGCGGAGTCGAGGGCGTTAACGCGCACAATGGTTTCAATATCTTGATATAACGGGTGTTGCAGTGTGTGATACACCAAACGACGCGCTGTGTCTTTTTCTCGGATGGTGACGGAGTCTTCGAGGTCAAACATCAGGGCATCGGCTTTATAAATAAAGGAGTTACTGAGCATCGCGGCATTGGAACCTGGGACGAACAGCATACTTCTGCGAGTGCGGCTTTTTCTTTCCGGTGTCATTATTTATCCTCCCATGGCAGAGCATCGAGATCACAGGCGCGAGCCAGTAAGGCTTCGAGGCGAGCGCGTAGAACGCACTCCAATGCACCTTTGTCATCCACCACAATTTCAGCGCCTTGAATATCGTATTTTTCAATCATTTCAAGCACGATGGCATTGATGGCATCACCAAATTGTTTTTCAACACTGCTGGTGATCTGCAATGAGGCCTCAAGAGTGTCTTCAAGAGGCTCTATTCGTACCATGACATCACTGGATTCGAGTGTGCCGGCAACCGCTGCGTGTAGTATTTTCATATTTCACCTATAACTAATTCAAGCTTGTAGTGCGGGGGTAGGCGACGGTGTCTGCGCTGCGAGCATCTCTTGTAAATAGTGATACGTGGCAGGGGGCACAATCGGCTTGATCGCCGCAAGATCTTTTTTAGCGAGCAGTTTTCGAACTTGCGAGGCGGAAACCGCCGTGCCGTCGACCACTGTCCGCGGGAATTCGACCAGTTCAATGGGTGGGAATGGCATTTCGTCGGTTTCCAGCCAGTAGCGCATGTCTTGGTTATATTGGTTAGTGACTTGGCAAAATGGTTCTGAGCCGACGAAACGATGGGTAATTCCCAGCGCCGGAGCAATATATTGGCGAAAAATCTTAATATCGATTTCTGTATAACAGTTGTTGGCTACAGTAATGTCTTTAATAAAATAACAAGGGAATGTAGCCCGTGAAATAATGTATTCTGAACCTTTATGAATGGTGAGGTTATTAATTCCTTTTGTGCCTTCTTCAATTAATTTCAGGCGAACTTTATACGGAAAACGGGAAGTATCTTCTTTGACGACAAATAAATGTAGCCAATCACAGTTCTTTGAGGCTTGTTCAATTAAGTAACGATGCCCCAATGTGAATGGGTTGGCATTCATCACGATAGCGCCAATTTTTTTTCCTGCTTTATATTGGGCTTTTAAACTTTTAATATAGCGATTTAAATAACAACAGCTATTTTCCATTAAAACCATTACATTGGGCACAGTAGCAATGGTATGAAACCCGCATTGATGAAATAGCTCTTCATTTTGGTATTTGGTATAGATAAATAGGTGAGTAGTATTATTCTCGTAAGCGAGATTCACCAATTCAGTCGCTAATTTTAAGGCTAAACCTTCACCACGAACTTCATCGCTAATAGCAACGCATTTAATGACATTCTTAGCGAGACCACCACAGGCAATTAACCTTTCGTTACGTGTGATCGTAATAAAGACGTCAACGCTGGCATCAATGTCTAAATCATTCTCTTTTAAAAACTGAGTGATATCATTGAGTTTTCTGTTCTCATGACGTTTTACTTGGTTAAACGTTATGCTGTCGAACATAATGGTATCCTGCATCTCATTTAGAGATGTATTAAAAATGTTGCTAATGTTAAAGTTAATTAAATAAATATTTTTGGGTTGCCGTTAATTACCTAAGTTCTCAATTTTTATTTAATTATCCTTTTCAATATTCATATTAAATACCCTGCATATAATATATTTGACCTATTTCATGTTTCTAAAATGAGTTTGTATTTGTTTAATGGTTTTAATGTTTTTAATTACGAGTTATGAACTTTACTCAGTGGTTTTAATGTGTTTAATTAATATTATGTGCATTACTAAGCGGACTACGTTATCTTTTATCTTCATTATTGGTATTTTTGCGTGTAACAATAATTTTACTTTTTAGCGAGTTATAGAGAGACGAGATGAAAACAGAGTTTTCACAGATCCCATTTAAAAAAGGGAATATTTTTTCATTCTCAGGAAGAGTCTTTCTTCTATTGTTACTAGCTTCAGTGTTATTGACGCTTGGATTAGGCAAATATTTTACGGATACCACAGAAAACCGCATGATGGCGAACATTCGCGTACTCGCCATGAGCCAAGCCAAAATGATCGCTTCATTGGATGGCATCGTCAGTACTGTAAAAGATAAAGATATTCCTAAGCTAAAAGTTATTGCCGATAAGCTCAATCAAGATTCCAGTTATGACTATGTCGTTATTGGTGATGAACATTCCGTTCGTTTATATCATCCAAATAGCGAAAAGATTGGCTACCCAATGCAATGGAATAAACCGGGGGCGCTAGAAAATGGTGAAAGCTATTTTATTAAAGGCGAAGGCTCCATGGGGAATGCAGTACGTGCAAAAACACCTATCTTTGATGAAAACGGTAAAGTCATTGGCGTTGTTTCCATTGGTTATCTCACCACCAAAATAGATACCTCATTAGCTGAAGTGTTTGTGCAAACGTCAGCAACATTTTTAGGGGTGTTGGTAATTTTGCTATTTCTATCTTGGGCATTCGCCCGATTAATTCAGCGGCAAATGCTTGGCATGGAACCTGAAGAAATAACCCAATTAGTGTTGGTGCAAAAGGGGATTTTTGATGCGGTGTTTGAAGGCATTATTGCCGTCGACCGTTATGGGAAAATTATCAATATCAACCATAATGCTAGAAAAATGTTGGCGCTGAGTGAGTCAGCTAAACAGTTAATCGGTAAACCGGTTTCTGAGTATGTTTCTCCCGCAGGCTTTTTCACGAAAGAAATCGCGAAAAACCATCATGATATAGTTTGCGAGTTCAATGGGTTGAATGTGATAGCCAGCCGAGTTGCCATTATGGATGGTGAGTTGCTGGCGGGAGCGGTGATCAGCTTCCGTAGCCAAAATGATATTGAATCCTTAAATGCGCAGCTTTCTCAAGTTCGCCAATATGTGGATAATTTGCGTACATTGCGCCACGAACATTTAAATTGGATTTCTACTTTAAGTGGTTTGCTGCAAATGAAAGAGTACGACCAAGCCTTGGCGTTAATTAAGGGGGAATCGGAATCTCGGCAACAATTAATAGATTCACTGCGAGAGCAATTTGCAGATAAACAAGTGGCTGGGTTGTTATTTGGTAAATATCACCGTGCGCGAGAATTAGGATTACAGCTTATTTTTGTGCCGGGTTGCCAACTCCGTGAATTACCTAACTCATTAAATAGCACGGAACTCTGTGCTGTATTAGGAAATTTATTAGATAATGCCTTTGAGGCAAGTTTAAAGAACGAAGCGGGTAATAAGCAGGTAGAACTGTATATCTCAGATGAAAATAATGAGATTGTGATTGAAGTTGCTGATCAAGGATGTGGTTTTCCCCTTGAGCTGCAAGATAAATGGTTTGAACGCGGAACAACAACAAAAACGGATGCTGTCGATGGACATGGCATAGGGCTATTTTTGGTGGCCTCCTATGTCAATCGATGTAATGGGGCGGTGATCATTGAAGATAATCAACCGTATGGTACTGTATTCTCTATTTTTATACCGAAAGTGAAGACGCAAAATGGCTAAGATAAAAATCCTCATTGTCGAAGATGAACTGCTCCTTGCGGAGATGCACGCGGAGTACATTAAAGCTTATCCTGCTTGTGATAAAGTCTGGCTTGCGGGCAATCTTGCGGAAGCAAGAAAAATGATTGAGTACATGAAGCCTGACTTGATTCTGTTGGATAACTATTTACCTGACGGGAAAGGAATTGATTTAGTTCATGAACTACTTCAGGAGCGCAATAGTGCGGATATTGTATTCACCACCGCCGCTAGTGATATGGAGACAGTCTCTGAGGCGATTCGTCTAGGAGTATTTGATTATTTGGTTAAGCCGATAGCTTATGAGCGTTTAGGGCAAACGTTAGATCGCTATATTCAGCGTAAATCGGTTTTGCAGGGCGCCAATAAAACCAATCAAAGCCAGATTGATGACATGTTTAATACCTATGCCCGTGGTGAGAGCAAAGAAGAGCTACCGACCGGGATTGATGCTATTACGCTTGATAAAGTGCTCGCGTTATTTGCAGTACCCGATGCGGAATATACGGCAGAGTCGATTGCAGAAACCATAAAATTAAGCCGCACTACCGCCCGCCGTTATTTAGAGTATTGTTTAGCCCAACGTAAGATTGAAGCGGAAATTGAATACGGCAAAGTAGGGCGCCCCCAGCGGATATATCGGGGTAGTCATTAGTTGCCGTAGGTAGACGATTGAAGTCTGCGTGAAGGTGTTTGCGTCAATTTCCCAAAAGGTTGTTATGAACGTACTGATCCTTGGCGCTCGTGCGCCGGCCTGTCTAGAATGGGCGCGAGCGTTTAATGAGGCAGGATGGACTGTCAGCGTCGGTGATTCGCTCAGCCAGCCGCTGAGCTGTTTTAGTTGCTCCGTGCAACATTATATCCGCTTACCTGAACCTCGACAGAACCCGATAGTTTGGGTTGAAGCCCTTGCGGCGGCGATCGAAAATCAACATATCGACCTACTGCTACCCACTTGCGAAGAAGTGTTTTATTTGGCCTACGGTCTTGAACGCTTGCAGCCGTTGTGTCGGGTGTTAACCAGTGACTTTCCACTGTTGCATCGTTTGCATCATAAAGGGGATTTTGCAGCCATGACGAACGGCTGGTCTTTAGCCGCTCCTGAAACCCATTTACTGACAGACAGCCAAGCATTACTCGCCTTCGCGGGCGATGCTGCAAGCTGGGTATTCAAACCTGCGTATTCGCGCTTTGCCTCACAAACCTTGATCCGTCCATCAGCCCAACAGCTAAATAAAATACAGCCCACTCAGACTGAGCCTTGGGTAGCGCAGCGATTTATCAAAGGACGGGAGTTTTGCAGTTTTAGTGTCTTGGTTGATGGTGATCTACGCGCCCACAGCTGTTATCACCCACGCTATCGAGTGGGCCGTGGCTCAGGGATCTATTTCCAACCGAGTGCACCAGAACAGGTACGACAATTTATTGAGTATTTTGGACGAGAGACCGGCTATAACGGACAGGTAGGGTTCGATTTTATTCAAGACAAAAATGGTTGTTTCCATGTGCTGGAGTGCAACCCAAGAGCGACCAGTGGTGTGCACTTGTTCGACAACCAGCGACGGTTACTAGTGAATAGCTTGAGTCACCCATCCGAGCAGATCCTTGAACCGACATTAGAGCCTCGAATGATCGCATTGGCGATGCTGTTATTTGCCGCACCACGACGAGCCCTTAGCCCGACGCTCTGGCGTGATTATGCCGCCGCTCGCGATGTTATCGTGCAAAAAGGTGACTGGTGGCCGTTGATAACACAAGTCGGAAGCCTCACGGAAATTGTTGCTCGGGCGGTATCTCGACGCTGTGGATTATTAACGGCATCTACGGCAGATATTGAATGGAATGGTCAGCCACTAGATGAGCGTACGCCATGAGATTATTGTTCGAAGATCAAATCGTTAGTGAGAACGCTAGCTCGAATGATAGCTTGGCTCGGTGCTATGTGCGTGCTTGTGCCAGCGAGTGCTTGATAGGTAATGTCAGCACGAAAATGGTGTTGCTCGATACGAGGACGCAGCAATTTCCGGTCAGTATCACGGACGGCAATGAACCCGACGACAACTGCTATGTGGTGTCCCCCCAAACAGCCTACAGTGGTTATGCCCGCGAGGAAATCAAACGCCTTGGTCACCCCTATCTGACTTGGCCGTTGAAGCTGCTGACTCAAGCTGTCGAACGCTTACTAAATGCGGGTAAGGTCAACAAATTGGTGCAGGTAAACAACTGGTTACTATCGACCAATCTTTATCCAGATGATTGGGATGTTACTGAATTACCGGCAATCACGGCACTGCTGAGGCAAAACTTTCCTGAGCATGGAATTGGTTTTCGTTCGCTTAATGATTTCAGTAATCGTGCATTGCGCCAAAGCCTACAAAATCACGGATACTTGTGTATACCTAGCCGACAAGTTTACTTATTTGATGGTCGGGCAGGGGAGCAAGCGCCGTTTCTCAAACACCACAATACTCGGCTGGATGCCACTTTATTGCGGCGCAGCCCATATACCGTCGTACCTGGTAACGAATTGAATGATGACGATTTCAAAAGAATAGAGCATCTTTATAACCTGCTTTATTTGGATAAATATTGCACACTGAATCCCCATTATAGTGCGCAATGGATGCAGCAGGGACAGCGTGAGGGTTGGCTAGAAATCCGCGCTTTACGTAACGCAGAAGGGCGTATTGACGGCGCATTGGGTTGGTTTTCATCTTCCACTGTGATCAGCACGCCAATAGTGGGTTATGACACCGCGTTACCCCAACGGCTTGGGCTGTATCGACAATTGACTCGTTTGTGCTTGCAAGAAGCGGCTGAGCGTCGTCAGGTGCTGAACTTTAGCTCTGGCGCGGCTGAGTTCAAGCGCTTGCGGGGTGGTGAGCCGCAGATCGAATACAGCCTAGTCTACGTCGCCCATTTATCTTGGGGACGACGCCTTGTATGGAAGGTGCTGAGTGCTCTGTTACATGGTATCGGTGTGCCGATGATGAGGAAGCTAAAACTGTGAAACCGTTTGAACATCAATGGTGGCCTGTGGCTATCAGCGACAAATTGCGAAACCAACCGGTGGCTTGCCAGCTACATGACACTCCGGTGGTGCTGTTTCGCGACAATGACGGGCATGCTGCTGCGCTACCCGATCGTTGTCCGCATCGTTTTGCACCATTGAGCGCGGGAAAAGTTTGTGATGGGCTGATTGAATGTCCTTATCATGGCTGGCAGTTTTCTGCCGATGGGCGTTGTACGCGAGTGCCTGGTACTGAACTTGCGGCGGGAAGTAAGCCGCTGCTTGAGAGTTTTCCTTGTTGCGAAGCTCACGGGCTAGTTTGGATTAGCCTGAGCATGGAGCGTCCGCAGATCCCGCCAGTTGCTCCTTCCGATAACTCGCAGAGAGTCGATACATTTTGGATCACCGATGAAGTGCAGTGTTCGCTGCAAGACGCCGCAGAGAATTTTCTCGATGGTTTTCACACCCATTTTGTTCACTCTGGCTGGATCCGTCACGACCGGCAACGGCAACAAATCAGCGTCCGAGTTCGCCCTCTGGCTGATGGCGTCGAAGCCGTGTATAGCGAAGAGGGCAAACAGTCAGGATTTATTTCTCGATTGTTTGAACGTGACCGCGGTGTCAGTATGGGGCGTTTTCGTCTGCCGTGTCTGGCAGAAATTGAGTACCGTGACCGTAGTGACGAGCTCAATCTGCTGGTTAGCGCTTGGTTAGTACCTTGTGGAAATGAGCAGTTACGCCTATTTGCACGAATAGCGACTCGGCAGGGCAAGCTTCCGGCAGTCATTAAACGTTATGTATTGAGCAAGTTATTCCGCGTGATCCTCCGTCAAGACCGCCAAATATTGGAAAAAGTCAGCGCCAATAAATTGCGTTTTCAAGGAACCTTACCGACACCGCTCGATGGTGAGCAAGATCTACTAGGGCCAAGTATTCGCCAATTACTTGAAGATGGTGAGCCGCTGATGTTTGAGGAGCGGAAGTTTTGTTTTCGGCTTTAAGTCACAGCGAGGAATATTGTATATGCTTTCCAGACATATTTGGAGCCTATAAAAAGGCTCTTTTCATAGGTTCAGTGCCATCAACCCCATCTCATCATTTTTCTCAAGTATAAGCCTTCAATTGTATTACTCAGCACTACTCATTGGTTTCAAAAGAAATAATTGCAGAAGTTTTTAATGAGAATAAGTCTCATTATGATATTTTCGTACCAGTACAGTGTGATAGTAAATACGCGGTATGGGAATGTTCATACGTCAACACTATTCATGGCGTTGACGTGTGTCAACGATTTGTATATTATTAGCGCACCAGGAGGCTGATGAGCAAAAAGCACCCTAACAAAGAAGTACGTGAGGCTCTCCGTTATGCAGAGGAAAAGGGCTGGATCGTTGAAGACGCGACGGGGCATCCTTTCTGTACTGTTAAATGTGGAAATGCTGATCATGGACGAACTCACGCGATGAGCGTAAACAGCACACCCAAAAATCCGGAAGTGCACGCAAAGCAAATCCGTAGAATGGTTGACCGCTGTACCCCGAGGAAACCTAAGGGTTGATCCGGTTGTTTAAGGCAAGGCGGGTAACCGCCTTTTTGATGAGGAGAGCGGAATGGAACTCTACAATTTCACCCTAACGTTATCAGGTGTTCAAATGGAGACAGAGGGACTTGCGGGTGCTCTGTATACCAACGGTTGTGATGATGCGCTAATTTGCTACTACGGTAGTTCAGTGTATTTAGAATTTGACAGAGAAGCGAAAAGTTTAGATTTAGCAATCAAATCAGCGATTAATGACATTGAAACGGCAGGTATTGGGGCTGTCGTTGAGTCGGTGGACTCGGCTCTAGTTGGTTTGAGTGATATTGCCCAACTTTCCGGTTTAACTCGCCAAGCCATTGCTTTACTAAAAGACGGCTCACGAGGTAAAGGTGATTTCCCTTGTCCTATCCAACGTATTAGTGGTCAATCACCACTTTGGGATTGGTCAGACGTTGCTAAATGGTTGAATGATAGCGGCCGCCTCGACAGTAAAGGCGTTCAGGCTCGAGAACAGTTGGTGTGTAATGCACATATATTGAGTAAGTGGAACCTTGCGTTAAGAATGCGGTCATTTGGAAACATTAAAGAAGTAGAATCAATCGCATATTCACTTATTTCATAATATTTGATCTTTGAGGACGTTACGATGACCCACTTTTATCAACTAACAGCAACGAGCCTTGGTGGGCAGCGCATTTCTATGGCGGACTACGCGGGTAAGGTGGTTTTAGTTGTAAATACAGCTAGCCATTGTGGTTTTACACCGCAATACGAAGGTCTTGAAGCACTCTACAAAAAATATTCAGATCAGGGTTTGGTGGTGCTTGGCTTTCCTTGCAACCAATTCGGGAAACAGGAACCTGGCGGCGCAGAGGAAATCGAGCAAACCTGTTACATTAATTACGGTGTGAGCTTTCCGATGTTCGAGAAAATAGACGTCAATGGAAGTGCAGCGCACCCAGTATTTCGTTATCTAAAAAGTGAGTTGCCGGGGCTGTTGGGTGGCCGGATTATGTGGAATTTCACCAAATTCCTGATTGGACGCGATGGTAAACCGCTAAAGCGTTTCGCTCCGTTTACGACCCCTGAAAAAATGGAAGCGGCGATAGTTGCCGCACTTGGAATTTGAGCGTTCGGACATTCTAGCTATTTCATGCAGATAATCTTAGGGCTATTTCCCTGTCCCCGAATTCTGTAACTCATTTTCCATAATCATCACTTTCTTTTGGGCGCGCTCGTCGCCTTGTTTCGCGGCGAGCCGATACCAATATAAGGCTTTCGTATCATCTTGCGATACGCTCATTCCATATTGATAGCACGCTCCGCTGGCATACTGTGCATCGCGGCTGCGTTGGTTGGCGGCCTTGATAAACCACTGGCAGGCTTTAGCTTGGTCAGCGGTGATGCCATCACCTCGAGCATAAATTAACGCTAAATTAAATTGGGCGGACACTTCCCCTTGCTGAGCGGCTTGGGTTAACCACTTAATGGCGGAAGCGGTATCGCGTTTGGTGCCTTGCCCTGCTAAGTAGAGCATACCTAAGCTATTTTGTGCGGGAGAGAAACCTAATTCCGCAGAGCGCGTAAAATACTGAAACGCAGCGGGGTAATTGACTTTGTCATACATCCCCGTTGCTGCTTGATAACCTAATAAATAGAGCGCTTGTGGCTGATTTTTCTCAGCCAGTGCGAGGTAGATTTGATTGGCTTTTTGGGGATCTTTATCTCCGATTACGCCTTTTTCATACCAATAAGCTAAAGTTAGCTGCGCTGCGGGTAACTGTTGTGCTGCGGCTTTTTCTAGCCAGCTTAATGCTTGTTGTGGATTTTTCTCTAACAGGTTTGGAATACCTTCTAGAGTATATTCCGCCATATTCATTTGACCAATAGGGTCGCCTGCGTTGGCTGCCGCTTCCATCCAAAGCAACATCTCTTTGGGATTTTTACCGATGCCAGCCCCTTGCTGGTACATCAGGGCGAGGTTGATTTGTGCCTTGGTAAAATTTTGACTGGCAGAAAGTTTATACCAATAGGCGGCTTTATCTAACTGACCATGAGATTGATAAAACATCGCTAAATTAAACTGAGCTTCAGCTTGCCCGCTATCGGCTAATTGCGTGAGTGTTTTTTCATCCACAATTGAAGAAGGTGCAACAGGGGCGACAGTTTTAGCATGGCTCATGTTAATAAAAAGCGAGCAAAAGATAATGAAGGGGAAGATAAACTGTTTCACTGAGCTTCCTTGGGATGAATTTTAGCCATTTATTCCTAGTGGATAGGTTAACGGGTTGCTGTTAGCGGTGCAATTGCCATTCTTGCTATTCTGAAAATTATTTTTACGCATTAAACGAAGATAAATCATGATGTTATAAAAAAGATTAAAAATAATTAAAAAAAAGATGAACCTTTTAAGTCTATCAAGGGTCTTAATTACATATATATCACTGTTTGCTTGTGTAAACATTCATATATTTACCCTCAACATTCATTTCTTTACATGAAGTAATGCAATAATGCATCTATATCGTGTAGTTTGAATTAGTAGTACGATCCTTAATAGAATGCATTATGCCCAGTTTTAGTCGCTGGGCTTTTTTTTTGCATAAAATATGACTCTTCTTGCAAATACCGCTTTATTTTTATTTCACTCCGCTATTTCGTTCGATAAATAAACACGTAATAGTGACATCAATAAATAATCACCTATCTAAATTCATTTTCTATTCAGTTTTTATTATCACGAAGGCGAAATATCCGCAGGGTGCCGCGCGGTATGTTTGTAGTGTGTATAGGGTGTTACTCTGCGAGTAAAATGATTAAAGATAGAACAATATGCTTAACATATAGTGAACAAGTGATTATTTAATGGGCGATAATAATTTCATGATTTTTTAAAAAATTGAAGTTAATCACGATAACGATCCATAGATGTAGTAATTAACACTAGCTAATTCTTTAGTTTTGGTGCATAAATAGCATATATTGCTTAATTGATTATTCTGTTTGGATTGGCATATATTCGCTGTAATGCTGAATAAATAATCAAATATGCTTTAACTCATTGAATTTTATGTTCGCGATTCATAAACAATATTTACACACAGTTTTGTTTGTTTTGAGGTCAGGGATTGATACTCCTCCTACCAAAAGTGAATCTTCTAAAGCTTGAATTCTTGAGACCATAACAATGCGAGGGTGCAGACAGCGTCCCGTGGTTTTTTTGCATACGTACAGGTTGTATTAGAGGTAACTTGTGTCCACAACAAATAACAAAGAGGAAGTCAGTCTTAACGCGTTTAAGCAACCTCGTTCATTCTATCTCATCTTTTCTATCGAACTCTGGGAACGTTTTGGTTACTACGGTCTTCAGGGGATCCTCCCAATTTATCTCAGCCAAGTGCTTGGCATGTCGGAAGCGGAATCTATCACGCTGTTCGCGGCATTCTCTGCACTGGTTTATGGCTTCGTTGCTATCGGTGGTTGGTTAGGGGATAAAGTTTTAGGGACTAAGCGCGCGATTGTCCTTGGGACGGTAGTGTTGATTGTCGGTTATGCCTTCGTTGCCTACTCTGGGCATGATGTGTCGATGGTTTACCTCGGTCTAGCTACCATCGCGGTAGGTAACGGTCTGTTTAAAGCGAACCCATCATCATTATTATCTACCTGTTATGACAAAAATGACCCACGTTTGGACGGTGCATTCACCATGTACTATATGTCCGTTAACATTGGTTCATTCTTCTCAATGCTGGCAACGCCATGGTTAGCCAAACATTACGGTTGGGATGTCGCATTCTCCCTCAGCGTAGTGGGTCTGATCATCACCTTAATTAACTTCTACATGTGCAAAAAATGGGTCGCAGACCACGGTTCAAAACCGGACTTTGCACCTGTTGTTATCTCCAAATTACTGATGACTATCGTCGGTGTGGTTGCACTGATTGCGATTTCAAACTGGTTACTGCACAACTTAGGTATTGCACGTGCGGCACTGGCGGTGATTTCTCTGGGTATTTTAGTTATCTTTATCAAAGAGATGATGGCACTTAAAGGTATTGCTCGTCGCCGTATGGTGGTCGCATTGATCCTGATGCTCGAAGCAATTGTTTTCTTCGTACTGTATAGCCAAATGCCAACCTCACTGAACTTCTTCGCACTGCATAACGTAGAGCACGAAGTTTTCGGTTTTGCGATTGAGCCTGCTCAGTATCAAGCCTTAAACCCATTATGGATTATGATTGGTAGCCCAATTTTGGCGGCAATCTATAACAAAATGGGCGATAACTTACCGATGCCACATAAATTCGCTATCGGGATGTTACTGTGTTCAGCGGCGTTCTTAGTACTGCCATTAGGGGCAAAATTTGCGAACGAAGCGGGTATTGTTTCTGTTCAATGGTTGGTTATCTGCTACGGTTTCCAAAGTATCGGTGAGCTGATGATTTCAGGTTTGGGTCTGGCGATGGTGGCACAGTTAGTTCCACAACGTCTGATGGGCTTTATCATGGGCGCATGGTTCTTAACTAACTCTGCAGCGGCATTTATCGCGGGTTATGTTGCTTCTATGGCAGCAGCGCCTCAAGGTGAGATCACCAGCAAAGTTGAATCACTGGCTGTCTACAGTGATGTCTTTATGAAGATTGGTCTGGTAACGGGTGCAATTGCTATTGTGATGGTATTTACCGCGCCGTTATTAAACCGTATGACGCAAGAACAGCATTAATTTGTTCTATCAGTGATAAAATTGAAAAGGGCGATAAAAATATCGCCCTTTTTTAATGCATGATTATTCAAAGCATCCGCTATTTAAAATAGCGATTACTAATTAACTTCATGGAGCGGTTATTGCCGTTGACTAAAATGGTGCTCGCGCTGCGGCTATGCAGATCATTCGAGATACCATTCATCAGTACTGTTGGGGTGATAGCAGTTGCCGAGAAAATTACATCGGACGTATTCACCATCATATCCAACGTTAAAATTTCCCCAATTTCGATGCCCATCTGTTGGCAACGAATGGCTTCTTGCGCCGCTAACAGTTTATTTTGTTCGGTGTCTTCTTTGGTTTTGTTACGTGGAACAAGGCGTGCTTGCATGTCGCCACCTAATGCGCGGGCAATGGCTGCACTAATAATGCCTTCTGGTGCACCGCCGATACCATACATCATATCAATAGGGTGCTCAGGTAAGATTGTCAGTAGTGATGCCAGAACATCGCCATCAGGGATAGTGATGACATTAGCGCCAAAATTACGGATGGTTTTAATAATGTGCTGGTGGCGAGGTTTATCGAGAATGGCAATGTTGAGCATGGAAATGGGTTTATCCAATGCGGCAGAGAGAAATTCGAGGTTCTTCTCTAATGGATTTTTTAGGTGAACGGCATCTTTTGCTGCTGCGCCGACGACCATTTTCTCCATATACATATCGGGGGCTTGCAGTAATGTTCCTGTTGGGGCTGCCGCCAAAACGGCAATCGCATTGTGCTCATTACATGCCACCATACGGGTGCCATCAATGGGGTCGACTGCGATATCTAAATGATGTTCGCTAGATTGCTTGCCGACTTGTTCACCAATATACAGCATTGGGGCTTCGTCAATTTCCCCTTCGCCAATTACGATTTTTCCATGAAAATCAATCTCATTAAGTCGATTTCGCATGGCTTCAACTGCAGCGTTATCCGCTGCATTCTTATCTTGTTTCCCTACCCATTCAAACGCGGCAATGGCGGCAACTTCCGTCACTGATGCGATAGCAGACGCGAGTTCATCGCTAATTTTCATTTTGGTGTGATTCCTAGGACTAAAAAATTATCGCGCCTATGATACGTTTTTTGCGATCAACTTGGTAATTTTTTGGCGAATAAAACGGCGTTTTATTGAGTTTGGAGAGGGGGAGTTAAGCTGATGGAAAGGGCGGAGCGAACCCCGCCATGTGATATATCAAAGATGCATTACAGCATTTCGACGATGGTGATCCCGCCAATAATTGAAATCAATGCCGCAATGGTACTGAGTAATACGGTTCCCGCAGAGGTTTCAGTATAGGCTTTATTACTGATAGCTAACGCTGGTACAGCTGTTGCCGTCGGTAACACACCGATAATAAATGCCGCTTTTAATAAATCACTTTGTAATCCTAATGCGAGGCCGGTTCCAAGAATAAGCGCCGCCTGTACAAAGTTTTTCACAAAAACGTTAAAGATAATTTCTTTATTGATTGTGAGTTTAATACCTGAAAGCAATAAACCGAGGAAGAAGAGAGCCACACCACCTGCCGTTTTCCCGAGTTCATTGACTGAGTTTTGTAGAATTTCAGGTAATTTTACGCCACAAATTGCCAGAATTGCCCCTAAAACAGGCAGGAAAACTAATGGTTGAATAACGGCTTTACCGACAGATTTCAGAATACCGTTACCATTCGCTGATCCACTGATCATCAATAAGGTAAATGGAATTATGATGACGGTATAAATTAAGTTACCGAGAACCATGGCAATTAAGCCGGATGAACCGACAGTTGCCAGTAAAACAGGTGGTCCACAGTACGCCATATCCGGGAATGAAACAGACAATGCTTGCATCGCAGCATCGGTTTTATTGTGGCGGAAAAATACTTTACCGACTACAAAACCAATGACATAGGATGCAATTAACCCGACTGCGAGCGCTATCAAGTAATCAACATTCAGTAAAACTGAAGGTGGGGCTTGAACGGCAGCAAGGAATAATGCGAATGGTAAGGCGATTTTGACAACAAAGTCAGCAAACGCTTGCGAATATTCCCGTTTCACGAAGCCATATTTACCCGATAACCACCCTACGGCAAGACCGAGTATGATGGGGCTTAGGGCTTCAAGTATTATATGTAATAACATAGGTATTCCTTTGCGTTATTTAGGACAATACATATTTTTTAAATATATCGATAAAAGACAGTCGTTATTTGTTAAATAACTTATTGGTGATTTTGTCTATAAATTAATAACATAATCACACGAAAAAACACCTATTATCTGCATATTTTCTCTAATAAATAGAAAGTATCAAAAATGGATTATTGAAATTAATAAGTTATTAATAAAGTAATAGGGGATTCAGTAGCGAGAAAAAAATCATTTGAAAATGTGCTCTTAGAGACTAAAAAATATTAAAAATGTACTATCATTTTATGATAGTTAAATAATAAGATGATATAATAGATTAATCCGTGAATACTCTTAAAAAGAGTTATTTTGTAACAGTTTGTTACCCACTGTTGGCAATTTAGTTATTCGTCTCTAAACTAGGATGATTATTGAATAATGTCGATTGATACTGTGTATTCTAAGATCCTGTTAACTAATCTTGGGTTACTGGCATTGGATTAAAGAAGGAAACCTATTTGTGGATACATGGATACTCCTCGGGCTCATTTTAATTGCGTTTGTGATAATTGCCCCTGTACTGGCTATCATTGCGATTAATCGTACTGGTCGAATGCAATATCAAATTAACCAGTTAAACCAAAAGGTTGCCTCGCTAGAAGCAGAAATGACTCGTGATAATGGTCATCAGTCTACACATGCTATTAATGAAGAAAATCCAGTATCCCATCAAGTTGATATCCAACATAATGAGAATCAAGTGGATGCACTTAAAATTGCAGCCCAAGATCCTCTACCCCAAGCACCTCAAATTATGCCGCAACCGATGGCAGTTTCCAGCGACAAACAAGCTAATGCAGTTAACCCGATAGCAATTAATCCAAACCGTTTTGATAAACCAAAGCCAAGCCAGCCTGCATCATCTCAGAATAAAGCAGAAGATAAATCCATTTTTGCACATTTCTTCACGTGGTTAGTGACAGGTAATCCACTAGCGAAGATAGGAATTTTATTATTATTTTTAGGTGTTGCTTACTTACTGAATTACAGCGTACAAAATGAGATTATTTCACCTGAACTAAGGCTCGTCTTCAGTGCTGCAGGTTGTTTAGTTTTATTGGGTATAGGTTGGTGGTTACGCACGAAAAAAGCATTATTTGGCCTGATATTACAAGGTGGCGCTATCGGTTGCTTATACATTACCGTTTTTGCCGCTTTCAAGTTATACACCATGATCCCTTATGGGTTCGCATTTGTGGCGATGCTAATCATCTGTTGTGCAAGTATCGGGTTGGCATTATTACAGCGTACGATTAGCTTAGCAATTTTAGCGTCTTTAGGTGGTTATTTAGCGCCAATATTACTGTCCACTGGGGGCGGTAGCCATATCGTTTTATTCTCCTATTACTTAATGTTGTCGATAGGTATTTTAGTTATTAGCTTCTGGCAAGCATGGCGTCCGTTAAATTTAGTTGGCATGTTTATGACCTATGGCGTGGCAATATTATGGGGAATGGACAATTATCATTATGATTATTATCTATCATGCCAGCTATTTATTATTGCTAACTTGATTGTATTCAACGTATTAACTCAGCTATTCGCCTTACGTTTCGAACATAATAAACAGCTCGTTGTCGATAATACGCTATTATTTTTCCCACCATTAATGAGCATTACCTTGCAATTTGCTATTTCGGATGGCATCGGATTATTGCCAGCATTTATTTCTCTACTTATTGGCTTACTGTATCTCATTGCCAGCTTACAGCTTCATAAACGCTTTAATGCCGCTGGCAAGAATATGGCTCTAGGCAATATCATTATTGGGGCTAGCTTCGTCACATTGGCGGTACCACTCGCCTTATCATTTGAATGGACAACGATTGTTTGGTCATTGCAAGGCTTTGCTATGTTGTGGTTTGCCCTCAATCAAGGGCATAAAAAATTAGCGTTGGTCTCGTCATTGCTCATTGCTGTTAGTGCTTTAATAATATTAAGCGATTATCCATATTATTATTGGAACGATAATGTTATTTACATGCTACCAAGCTTGATAGCCGCTTGCTTCTTTGCGGGCGGGTTATTTCATGTGCACCAGAAAGAGGCGAGCTATTTTACCGCGCTTAGTTATGCTTTTTTGATCCTCGGGTTATTAGTCTGGTTAGCCTGGGTGCCTGAATTTACTGGTATGCTGTCATGGAACAGCGAAACGGAAAGCTTAATTATTTTGGCGGTAGTGCTGATCTCCGCGTGGTGCTGGCGTCTTGGCGGTCAAAAAATCAATTGGATACCATTAGTTTTATGCCAGTTCTCATTATGGGCAGTGGCTTATTATTATTTAACATTAGATTTTATTTATGCAGAAAATCCGATGGGGCGTGGTGAGGGTTCGCTGATTTGGCCTGTGATCTTGGGCAGTTCAGTTCTGTATGTGATGCACGCTTATCGTACCCAAAACCTGTATATTCGACGTGGAATGCACGTTGCCAATCTATGGTTAATTATTGGGTTTGGTGCGACGCAAGTTAACTGGTTTGTGGCTAACCTTCCGTGGGGAATGCACGAACTGGGTTACTTCATTTACATTATGTCGATAACCTTAGTGGTATTAATCCTTTACTGGTTACAACATAACAAATTTGTACCAATGCGCCGTAAAGGCTTGCTGTATTGGTATAGTTTATTACCACTTATGGCTGTAATGGTGGTGCTTTCATGTTGGTCAAACTTTGAAGATGGCAAACTCACGTTTTGGAGTTATGTTCCATTAGTTAACCCGTTAGATGAAGCAGGGCTGTTTAGCATTGCAGCACTGTTATTGATGCGTAAAGGTTTTATCGCGAAGCTAAGAAAAATAACGCCTATTGAAATTGGGGTAGTGAAAGGTCTGATGATGGTGATCATTGGATTAGCTATCTTCTGGTATAACGGCATCATTCTTCGTGCGACGGCTGATTTTGCGAATATTCCTTGGAATGAGAATATCTTATTTGATTCGCGTCTCGTTCAAACGGTTCTTTCCATTAGCTGGGCAATAGCCGCGCTATTTTGCATGGTGATTGCAGCTGTGAAGAAAAGTCGAACATGGTGGTTTGGTGGTGCAGCGATTTTCGCTTGTGTGATTGCAAAACTATTTCTTATTGATGTGTATGGGCAGGATGGCATTTCCCGTGCGGTCTCCTTTATTGCCGTGGCGGTGTTGATCTTGGTTGTGGGGTATTTCTCCCCATTACCACCAAAGCATAAAACGGACATTGAGGTACAGGATAAATAGTGATGAACTGCATGAAAATAGCCGTGAAAAAGATAACAACATTATGTGCATGGGGCGCTCTCTTTTCCTTAATATGCTTATTATCATTTGGAAGCTATGCTAGCGATTCTAAAGCCAATGACTCTAAAGCTAATGATTCTAAGCAAGCAAGTCCTTACGATTTTTATCAAGGAAAAGAACTGACCACACCGGATAGGAACAGTCCGTTCTATTGGTTAGAGCTGCCCGCAGCTGCTTATATGGGATCTGCGTATCCAGATACTCTGCAAGATATTCGTGTTTTTAATGGTACAGGAAATGAAATTCCAACAGCGTTATTTTTTGATACTAATAAATCTATTGCAACGACCAATGTTAAATTTAATTTTCAACGTTTAGTCACTCGTGCAGATAATGTGAATCCTAACGACGATGATCAATTTGATAGCCAATATATTCTGGTCGAAGCTGAGCCAGGAAAAACAACCCGTATTGAATTGCCGAATTTACAACGAAAAGATAAAACCAACTATCAAGCCTATTTACTGACGCGTGATCAATTCAAGGACAACGGTGTTTTATCGACTTTAAATTTAGGTTGGGATCAGAACAATCAGGACTGGCAAGCCAAAGTTTTTGTTTATTACAGTACGGATAAGAAAAATTGGGTAAATATTGCATCGAATCAGCCTGTGATGAGCCTGAGATTAGACTCTGGCGTTGTGGCGAGTAATACGATTGAATTATTAAAAGGGGAAAGTACTGGGCCTATTGCACCATACCTAATGTTAGTGACGGTCAGCGCTCAAGAACATGAAATTCCACTTCTTAAATCTGTGACGGGATTGCAGTATGTGATGAACTCTTTCCATCGTCAGGAATCTTTTCTCTTTGAAGTGACAAACGATGGAATCACTCGAGAACAAGTGATTTATCGCTTGCCAACGCCGCAGCCATTGAATGAAATCAGCATTAAACTACAACAATCAAATCGCGTAGTACCGCTGAAAGTAGAATATATTGCCAATAGTGATGAGGAATGGAAATTGTTGGCGAATGTGATGGTTTTCAACCAAATCAATGATGGTGATAAAGCGAGCAATCCGAATTTAATGATCCACGATAAGCAAATTAAGGGACTCAGAATAACTGCATTAAAAGGTAGCTGGGATGAACTGCCACCTACGATTTATGGGTTGCGTGATGCGGTAAATCTAATTGTGAATATACAAGGTGCTTCGCCTTATTTGCTTGTGTGGGGAAATAAACAAGCCACCTTAGATAATGTTAACTACACTCAACTTATTGGTAAAAATGAAAGCGTTGAAAACGTGATGGATGATTTCCCTGAAATCACAACGACAGGTAAGATATTGGAATTAGGTGGTTTGGAAAAAAGAACCCAAGATAAGCCAGTGGAAGAAGGTTTACATTGGATGACTATCGCACTATGGATGTTACTTGTTGTCGGTATTTTCGCGCTGCTTTATTTCTGTTGGTATCTTTTCAAAGAGGTTGGGTCATCAAATAAATCCAATCCAGACGATCTTTAATTAAAAAGGGAACCTAAGGTTCCCTTTTTTGAATCTAACAGCATCAATAGAGGACAGGATCATGCCTAAAGGACAGTGTTTATGTGGGTCAGTCAAACTGACTATCAATCAGCCTATCGATACCGTTCATGTTTGCCACTGTGGCATGTGCCTAAAATGGAATGGTGGTCCTGGAATGACCATCGGCTATGAAGGCGAACCTGAAATTGAAGGTAGAGAGTTTATTACTCGTTTCGCTTCATCGGAATGGGCCGAAAGGGCTTTCTGTAAGCAGTGTGGTTCGCATCTATTTTATCATTTGCATTCACCGTCAACGTATTACCTCTCAGCCCCACTATTTGAAGAAAGCAAAAGTGCTAAAATGGGAACACAGATTTATATTGATTGTAAGCCGGATTATTATAATTTTGTTGAAAAAACGCCAATGCTAACTGAGCAAGATATATTAAACCTGTTTACCAACAAATCCTAAACTCCAATCTTATAGCAGGTATTATTGCCTGCTATTTATCTTAAGGTAATCTAAACATTCATTTGTAATGTCAGCGTCAGAAATTTCAATTATAATTAAGCCATTCTATTTTGTTTTTTTACATAATGTTGAAAGGTTATGCTTAATCTAAGGTAAATAGAAAAGGATAAATTATCTATTTTAAACGTAGAAAGAGTAACCTGAGGGATGATTAATGAATAATATGAAAGGAATGCGCCATGCTAGTAATATCGCTTGGGTATTACAATGGGTTCTTAACGCAGGTTTAATTGTACTTGCTGCGGTGTTAGTTTTCTTTTTAGCAAAAGAAACATTTACGATGGCATCATTAATGTTTGGAGGTAACCAAGAGGCTAAAGCGTATGAACTTTTAGAAGGAATTGTCATTTACTTTCTATACTTTGAGTTTATTGCTTTGATTATAAAGTACTTTATGTCAGGTTATCATTTCCCATTACGCTATTTTATCTATATTGGTATCACGGCAATTATCTGCCTAATTATCGTCGACCATAGTGATCCAATGACTACGTTGCTGCATGCTGGCGCTATCTTAGTTTTAGTTGTTGCACTTTATATTGCTAATACAGAAAAACTTAAACGAGAATAATCTTTAGATTAATTTATCAATCACGCTAAAGGGAATAATAATCATTTCTTTTAGCGTGAGCTTAAATAAATAAAAAAATGACTTAAACAATATAAAACGAGATTAAACATAAGATAAAATAAAATTTCAGGCAATTGGGTTTGGAATAAAACTAATAATATAAGCATTATTAACTAGAAGGATTACTTGATTTTTATTCTGTTAAAATAAAGTAAGAAAGTGTTTTACTTTTCTAAATGGGTTATTTACTGTGATAAAGTTTCTATTCTAATAACATAAGTAACTTGCAACTATGACAACTAAAACACTACCCCAGAAAAAGGGTTTTTTAAATCGCGTTGAGCGCATCGGTAACGTTATGCCAGATGTGACAATGCTATTTGTTTACGCCCTAGTAATATGTTGGTTTTTATCCTATCTACTCTCATTTGTAGATTTCAGTTATCACCATCCTATTTCTAAAGAAAAAATTTCCGTTATTAATATGTTTCAGTATGAAGAAATCATATTATTTGTGACATCAGCGGTTAAAAATTTTATTAATTTCCCTCCTCTCGGAATAACAATTGTTGCAACCTTAGGTATTGGGATTGCAGAAAGCAGCGGCTTTATTAATACCGCGCTGAAAAAAATGCTTTCTTTTATTTCACCTAAAATGTTGACTCCAACAGTTGTTTTCGTCGGGATTGTCTCTCACGTTGCTTCTGATTCAGCCTACGTTATTTTGATGCCAGTCGCAGCAATGATGTTCTATGCCAGTGGTCGCCATCCTTTAGCGGGAATTGCAGCGGCATTCGCTGGTTTAGCAGGGGGATTCACGGCAAGTTATACGCCATCGATTATTGACCCGATTATGCAGAGCTTTACGCAAGATGCCGCGCAAATGTTAGCGCCAGGCTACAGTGTAAATGTACTGTGTAACTATTTCTTTAGCTTGGGCGGAACCTTCGGCGTTATTTTTACTTGCTGGTTTATCACCGAAAAGATCGTAGAGCCGTGGTTAAATAAAAACGCTCCAATCACCAAATCTGACGTTGATACTGATGCTGAGCAAGATTTAGGTAAAATCACACCGCAAGAGCACCGCGCATTCCGTGTTGCGGGATTAATGGTGATTGCATTAGGCGTGGGGTTATTTGCGCTGTTATGGCCTGAAAATTCACCATTAAGAGGCCCAGATGGCAGCTTAACCAGCCCGAAAGCACCAATTATGCAGATTGTTGTACCATTATTGTTCATCTTCTTTGCATTGCCAGGCATAGTGTATGGCTATATGACTAAATCTTTCACCTCGACCAAAGATGTGGTTAAGGCGATGGAAAATATTACCAAGTCACTGATCCCATTTATTGTGTTTGCTTTCTTTGCAGCGCAATTCCTGTATTCATTCCAACATTCTAACTTAGGTACATTATTAGCCTTATCGGGGGCGGAATTACTGCGAACTTTAGATATGCCATCTGGGATGACGGTATTCGGGGTGATTTTATTAACTGCCGTGTTAAATATCATGATCACGTCAGCGACCTCAAAATGGGCGATTATGGCACCAGTTTTAGTACCAATGTTAATGGCAGTCGGAATTTCGCCAGAATTAACCCAAGCCGCCTTCCGTGTGAGTGATTCTGCGATGAACGTGAGTACGCCAATGTTTCCGTTCTATCCGCTGATTTTAATGTATTGCCAGAAATATTATAAAAATGCAGGTATCGGAACTTTATGTTCTATGATGATCCCATTCACTATCGGTTTATTAATTACCTTAACAGCGACACTGTATCTGTTCTGGGCATTTGATATTCCAATTGGTTTTGACAGTGGTTATACATGGCAGCCTGCGCAATAAGTAAAAGGTATCTGAAATGAAAGAATTAGGTAAGAAATTAGAAGAACGTTTTTATCGCTATGTGGCTATTGAAAGCCAAAGTGATGCGGCAAGCTCTGTTGTACCAAGCACAGAAGGCCAGCGTGAACTGGCAAATCTTCTAGCGAAAGAATTAGAGAGCTACGGCTTGAAAGATGTGTATGTTGATGAACATGCCATTTTATATGGAATGCGCCCAGGTAATAAACCCAATGCCCCTAAAATTGGTTTTGTGGCTCACTTAGATACTGTTGATGTCGGTTTATCTCCGGTGATCAAGCCGCAAACCTTGAAGTATGAAGGTGCGGATTTATGCCTGAATGTGCAGGAAGATGTGTGGTTTAAAACCGCGGAACACCCGGAAGCCGCCGCTTATGTGGGCGATGAAATTATTTTCAGTGACGGCACCAGTGTTCTGGGCGCGGATGATAAAGCGGCCATTACCGTTGTCATGGAGCTGATGGATAAACTGCAAAACGCAGATTTTGATTGCGGCGATATCTATGTGGCGTTTGTGCCAGATGAAGAAATTGGTCTTCGTGGCTCCAAAATCATGGATCTTTCTCGCTTCAAAGTGGATTTTGCTTACACCATCGATTGCTGTGCGCTCGGAGAGGTGGTTTTTGAAACCTTTAATGCGGCTTCTATTGAAGTGGAAATTAAAGGGATCACCGCTCATCCAATGTCAGCGAAAAACGTATTGTTAAACCCAATTCGTGTGGCACATGATTTTATTGGTTGTTTCGATCGTTTCGATACGCCGGAACACACTGAGCACCGTGAAGGTTACTTCTATATCACAGATTTAGCGGCAAACCCGAATGAAGCAAAAATCAAAATGGCGATCCGTGATTTTGACCGCCCAAGTTTTGAAGCTCGTAAGCGTTTCATTGCTGAAAGTATTGAACTGATTCGTACTCGTCATCCACGAGCGAAAGTGGAATTCAAAATTGATGATGTGTATAGCAATATAAGCGATTCAATCGGTGAAGATCGTACAGCGGTAGATATTATTCTCGAAGCGTTAAAAATTCATAATATCGAGCCAAATATCATTCCAATGCGTGGAGGCACTGACGGTTCAGCGCTGTCTGCTCGCGGAATTGTGACACCAAACTATTTTACGGGTGCGCATAACTTCCATTCTCGCTTTGAATTTTTACCAATAACTTCATTCGAGAAGAGCTATTTAGTGTCTGAAACTATTTGCCGCCTTGTTGGGCAAAAGTAGTTCATACTGGATTTAGCTTTAGCTCGTTAAAAGTCAGAGTATTAAAACCGATAGCTGCTAATTATTTAGCGGCTATTTTTTTGAAAGAAACTCATTCAAGTTTTAAATGTTAATTAATGAATTATAACTAGAATAATAGTTTTAAATATTGATTTAAAAAGAAGATATGACTTATTAATTTTTTCATTTATTATCCTCCCATTATGGCTGCAAGTAATAGGAGAGGTATTTGATTAATATAATAATTATTGATGATAGTAATATTTCGATTCGAGGTATTGAAGCGATACTCACTCGAAATACTCGCTATAAAGTTGTCGCAACGTTTCCTTCTTTAGATCCGGTGATCACGTGGAACCGGCAAAATAAAGCAAATATTATTTTGATTAATCGAGAACATTGCCATTTCGATTCATTGAAAACCTTCACGACAATCCGTCGTACTCAACCTGATGTAGGGCTCATTATCTTCAATGTGCGTCATAATGATATGTTTGTTGTGAAAGCGTTGGATATTGGCATTTTTGGCATACTGAGCGCTAGTATTGCAGAAGAAGAGCTAATTGAAGCCTTGCAAATCGTGAATGCGCGTCAACGAATTATCTCTCCTGATATTGCTCAACAACTGGCTTTACAAAGATTAAATCAACGTGAACAGCTAGATATATATGAATTGCTTTCCGCAAGAGAGCTGGAAATTATGCTCATGATCACCAGAGGGCTTCCGGTTAAGCATATTGCGGAGTCATTATCTTTAAGCCCTAAAACGGTAAATACCTATCGATATCGAATGTTTGGTAAACTTAATATCAGTAGTGATGTAGAATTAACACATATAGCAATCGGTTATGGTTTAATCACCGCAAAACAGGGTTCATCAGGGTGGAACAACAGTTTGATCCAAAAGTTTTCTTAAAAACAGTCACAAACCAACCCGGCGTTTATCGCATGTATGACGCTGGGGGAGCCGTGATTTATGTTGGGAAAGCGAAAGATCTGAAAAAAAGGTTATCGAGCTATTTCCGTGAGAATGTCGGTAGCCGTAAAACAGAGCAACTCGTCAAGCATATCGCCTCTATTGATGTGACGGTAACCCATACCGAAACCGAGGCGCTACTGCTGGAACATAACTATATAAAGCTGTATCAGCCTCGTTATAACGTCTTGCTACGAGATGATAAATCTTATCCTTATATTTTTCTGAGTAGCGAAACACATCCTAGAATTTCAAGCCACCGAGGTGCGAAACATGGGAAAGGTGAATATTTCGGCCCATTCCCAAGTTCTTATGCGGTACGTGAAACCTTAGCGGTTATGCAAAAGCTGTTTCCCATTCGCCAGTGTGAAGATAGCGTTTATAGAAACCGTTCAAGACCTTGTTTACAGTATCAAATTGGTCGTTGTTTAGGACCTTGCGTGAAAGGTTTAGTGACGGATGAAGAGTATGATCAGCAAGTCAACTATGTCCGTCTGTTCTTAACGGGGAAGGACAAGCAAGTCTTAACTGGGTTAGTCGAGCGCATGGAAAAAGCTAGCCAAGAGCTACGTTTTGAGGATGCTGCACGTTTTCGTGACCAAATTCAAGCCGTGCGTGCGGTAACAGAAGAGCAATATGTGTCAGGCGGTGATGATGACCTCGACGTTATCGGAGTCGCATTCGATTCTGGATTAGCTTGTGTTCATGTTCTATTTATTCGCCAAGGAAAGGTTTTGGGGAGTCGCAGCTACTATCCAAAAATTCCGGCGGGGACTTTATTAGAAGAAGTAGTGCAAACCTTCTTAGGGCAGTTCTATTTACAAGGCAGTGAAAACCGCACATTACCAGGGGAAATATTAATTGATTTCCCATTGACGGAAAAAGAGTTACTGGCGGAATCGTTGTCTGGCATTGCCGGTCGTAAAATTAATATTCAAAGTCAGCCACGAGGCACCCGTGCTCGTTATTTAAAACTGGCTCGAACCAATGCATCCATCGCGTTATCTACCAAACTGGCGCAGCAGTCGACGATTCAACAACGCATGGCTGCGCTGTCAAAAGTCGTGAATATAGAAAATATTTCGCGCATGGAGTGTTTCGATATTTCCCACACGATGGGCGAGCAAACCGTGGCTTCCTGCGTGGTGTTTGATAAAACGGGTCCTGTGAAATCAGAGTATCGTCGATACAATATTACGGGGATCACGCCTGGGGATGATTATGCGGCGATGCACCAAGTGCTGACTCGCCGTTATGGTAAACATCTGGATGAGAGCAAAGTTCCCGATATTATCTTTATTGATGGTGGTAAAGGGCAGCTGAGTCAAGCGCGGGATGTCTTTGATTCACTTGAAGTAGATTGGGATAAAAACCATCCTTTATTAATTGGGGTTGCTAAAGGTAGCGATCGTAAAGCTGGGTTGGAAACGTTGTTTTTAAAACCCGAAGGTGAAGGTTTTGCGCTTCCGCCTGATTCGCCAGCATTACATGTGATCCAGCATATTCGTGATGAGTCGCATAACCATGCGATTACGGGGCATCGCCAGCGCCGCGCGAAAGTGAAAAATACCAGTGCGCTTGAATCTATCGAAGGCGTAGGGCCAAAACGTCGCCAAATGTTATTGAAGTACATGGGAGGATTACAACCTTTGCGTAATGCGAGCATAGAAGAGATCGCAAAAGTGCCCTCGATCTCATACGCGCTGGCAGAAAAGATTTATAATGCATTGAAACAGTAGATATCTTAGGGCAACATACTAAGGTATCCGTCTTGGACAAAGAGTTAGTGAGCGCGATGAAATTAAATATACCAACGTGGTTGACCTTATTCCGTGTCATCCTGATACCGTTTTTTGTATTAGCGTTTTATCTTCCTGTCAGTTGGGGACCTTTTGCTTGTGCGCTGATTTTTGTGATCGCCGCTGTGACGGATTGGTTCGACGGATTTTTAGCGCGTCTATGGAAGCAAACGACCAAGTTTGGTGCTTTCCTCGATCCTGTTGCAGACAAGGTTATGGTTGCGACAGCATTAGTCTTAGTGACTGAAAGTTACGATGTTTGGTATGTAACGTTACCCGCAGCAACCATGATTGCCCGTGAAATCATTATCTCTTCACTCAGAGAGTGGATGGCAGAAATTGGTAAGCGCAGCAGTGTGGCTGTTTCTTGGATTGGTAAGTTCAAAACTACCGCGCAAATGATGTCGCTGGTGGGCTTATTATGGCGTCCAAATCCGCTGATCGAACATCTGTCTATTGCACTTTTATATGTGGCTGCAATTCTGACTTTCTGGTCAATGTTCCAATATTTAAAGGCTGCGTGGGGCGATTTGAGCGAAGCGTGATCGAAATGATTGAAAAAACAGCGAACGATCCAATTATTTCAATAATTGTATTGACTCGATAGGTGAAATCAGTAGAATGCAACGCATCGAACGGCAACGTGGTTTACGAAAATAAATAAGTAAATCAGCCAGTTTGAGAGCAGAAACTGAAAAGTGAAGCTTAAGCGGGAATAGCTCAGTTGGTAGAGCACGACCTTGCCAAGGTCGGGGTCGCGAGTTCGAGTCTCGTTTCCCGCTCCAAATCTTGAAAAAGACTAGGGTGTAAGGCGCGTTAGCAAAGCGGTTATGCACCGGATTGCAAATCCGTGTAGCTCGGTTCGACTCCGGGACGCGCCTCCAAATTCTAGCCCAGGTGGTGAAATCGGTAGACACAAGGGATTTAAAATCCCTCGGCTGTAAGGCTGTGCGGGTTCAAGTCCCGCCCTGGGCACCATATTTAGTGAATGGACCAATAGGTCCATTTTACTTTAAAGATTTAAACTAGTTAGTTAATAAAACTTAGCTACTAGATAAGCAGTAAAGCAGTATTAAAAATTTGGCCCAGGTGGTGAAATCGGTAGACACAAGGGATTTAAAATCCCTCGGCTGTAAGGCTGTGCGGGTTCAAGTCCCGCCCTGGGCACCATACAAAACTTAACTGAATTTAATCAGTAAGTTAGAAAAAGAAGAAGCCACCCATTGGGTGGCTTTTTTGCGTTTGAATATAAAAATAATTATTGGCTCTTCAATGGATTTTACGAATCCAATTTTTTGTCATTTTTCTCCCATTTTTATCAAGATCCCGAAAGACTAAGTAAAAATAAGTAAGTCAGACCTATCCCACCCTGAACTGTGCCAATATCTGCGTTTTAGAAAAAGGAGAGGGTGATGTCTAATATGAAAACTGAAATTGTGGTTGTCCGCTTAACCAAGCATGAGCGTGCGATGTTAGATGCGATAAAGACCACGCCATTACTTGCTGATTGGTTGAAATCGCTCGCTTTTTCTCAAGTGGAACAGCACGAAAAGAGTCAAAATCCTAAATAAACTGGTCTGTTCACTATGTTTCTTGCCTATACATCTTAAGTATAAGATGAATATCAGGTATATTAGTGTTCGATTGTAAGCTACCAAGAAAAATTACTATGATTATCAAACCTAAAATTCGTGGTTTTATCTGCACTACAGCTCACCCAGCAGGCTGCGAAGCCCATGTTCGTGAGCAAATTGCCTATGTGAAATCTCGTGGTGAACTGAAAAATGGACCGAAAAAGGTTCTGGTAATTGGTGCATCCACTGGTTATGGTCTGGCTTCACGCATCAATGCGGCTTTTGGCAGCGGTGCAGCGACCATCGGTGTTTTCTTTGAAAAGCCGGGCAGTGAGAGCAAAACAGGTTCCGCAGGCTGGTACAACGCCGCTGGTTTTGACAAAGCAGCGAAAGAAGCGGGTCTGTATGCGAAAAGCATCAACGGTGATGCATTCTCCAATGAATGCCGTCAAACCGTAATCGACTTGATTAAACAAGATTTAGGTCAAATCGATTTAGTGGTTTATTCACTGGCTTCTCCAGTGCGTAAAATGCCTGAAACGGGTGAAGTTGTACGTTCAGCATTAAAACCAATTGGTGAACCGTACAAATCTGTTGCGCTGGATACCAACAAAGATGTGCTGATCGAAGCCGTTGTTGAACCTGCCAACGAGCAAGAAATCGAAGACACCGTGAAAGTGATGGGCGGTCAAGATTGGGAATTGTGGATGAACGCATTAGCGGATGCTGGTGTTCTGGCTGACAATGCTCAATCCGTTGCTTACTCCTATATCGGTACTGATTTAACGTGGCCAATCTACTGGCACGGTACATTAGGTAAAGCGAAAGAAGATTTAGATCGCGCAGCCCATGCTATCAATGAAAAAATGGCGAAGAAAGGCGGTTCCGCACATGTTGCTGTACTGAAATCTGTGGTCACTCAAGCATCTTCAGCAATTCCTGTAATGCCTCTTTATATCTCAATCGTGTTCAAAATCATGAAAGAGCAGGGCATTCATGAAGGTTGTATCGAGCAAATTCAACGTCTGTTCGCAACTAAATTATTCAGCGGTGAAACACCAGAAACTGACGAGAAAAACCGTCTGCGCCTGGATGACTGGGAACTGCGTGATGATGTGCAAGAAACTTGTCGTCAAATCTGGAAACAGCTTAACGACGACAACATCAATGCACTGACTGATTATCAAGGCTACAAAGCTGAATTCTTACGTTTATTCGGATTTGGCTTAGATGGCGTTGATTACGAAGCAGACTTAAGCGGCGAAGCTAATTTTGAAGTGAAAGAATTAGTTTAATAGATAGCTATCTATTTCGCTGAAAACCCCGAGCACTGGTAAACCGGTTCTCGGGGTTTTATTTTTTTCGCTCTAGGATAATAATGACCAAATTGGCTTTTCATGGTGAGCCTCAAAAAGGGAGAGCAGGGATGTTGATTGTAGAAATGTTAAGTACCGGTGATGAAGTGCTGCATGGGCAAATTATTGACACCAATGCGGCGTGGCTAGCGGATTGTTTGTTCCAGCAAGGATTACCGCTGCATAGCCGTACAACGGTCGGTGACTCTCTTGATAGCTTAGTGGAAACATTTATTGAGCGTAGCCATCATGCCGATGTGGTTATTGTTAATGGTGGATTAGGCCCTACGAGTGATGATCTCAGTGCGTTAGCGGCTGCAACGGCTGCGGGTGTACCGCTTGTTGAGCATCCTGAATGGATTGCGGTAATGGAGAGCTATTTCACTGCTCGAGGGCGCGAAATGCCGGCAACTAATCGTAAGCAGGCCATGTTACCCGCCAATGCCGAACTTATTGATAATCCAGTGGGAACTGCTTGTGGTTTTACGCTGTATCTTAATGATTGTTGGTTCTTTTTTACACCGGGCGTCCCTTCTGAGTTTAAAGTTATGATCAATGAACAGATCATTCCTCGTTTACGTCAAAAACTTACGTTACCAGAGCCACCTATTTGTTTACGTCTAACCAGTTTTGGTCGCAGTGAAAGCAGTCTTGCAAGGCAGTTTGACCCAATTGAGCTACCAAAAGAGTGTGTGTTGGGTTACCGTTCTTCAATGCCAATCATTGAATTAAAATTGACCGGACCTGCAAATCAACGCGATGCGATGGAGCAAATCTGGCAAGTCGTGAAAGCGGGTGTTGGTGACAATAAAGTATTTGAAGGTACCGAAGGTATTGGCGCGTTAGTGCGAGAATCACTTGAACAACAACAGCTTTCAGTTGTGACACACGAACAGTTCAGTGCCGGCTTACTCTATTGGACATTGAATGCAGCAAAAGTGCCTGTCACTCAAGGAAATATTGAAAAATCAGCAACGCATTCAGATTTGGCAGCCTTAGTCCAAACTGCAAAGAATAATCGGTCGCTAAATCAGCGTGAGATTGGTTTAGTCATTGGCGAATATTATGATGGAACTTTATCTTTAGCATTATCCACCCCAACAGGCAGTTATGCTCAGTGTGTAAATTATTTACCTCGCAATCACTCAGAACTGGAAAAACAGCAGGTTAGCGTGATGTTGATGTTGGATATGTTATCTCGTTGGCTAGATGGTCGCCCAATCATTGGGGATTATGAATGGTTAGAGCAAATTCAAGTGATGGAAGTTAACTAAAGTAATTAATGTACCGCTAGGATTATTTGCAAAACCACCCTCAATGAAAAGAGGGTGGCTAATATCTATTATTCAGTGGGTGAGATAGTTTCAATCATAAAATTAAGCCCAGAGATCCCTTTTTCACAGGCTTTATCTTGAAAAACAGAAGGGGCATTTTCAATTTTACGTTTTAATGCGGTAATTTGATTGGCATAAATATCTGCGCCTGCAATGTCTGGGTTATCTTTCAAATATTCGATAAACACATCCACATTCTGATAAAAATAGTCGCAAGGTTTATCTGTGACATCAATCTTAGACAGATTTTTTAAAGAATCAGGTAAAATATTATCTTTGGCCAACTCAATATATTCACCATCTTTTACTTGTTGAATTGCGTTATCCACCTTCGCTTTTAAATTAAATAGCATCACAGCGACAGAGATCAGCACAACGAGTAAAACAGCATTTGCGGCTAAACTAATACTCAGTAAATATTTTTTCATTTGCTCCCTCAAATTAGTCTCAATAACTGATGAATAATGTAAGAAATTTAAATTTTCTACTTAGTAATTTAGCAGCAATGATTCTAGCTGTAACTAAGACAATCCTTGAAGCTTAGCAAGTCATCACGTATTTATTTTATGCCGTTTTGTGCCTTTCAATAGTGGAGTGCTTTAATGGGAGCAATTGATACGTTATGATCATACCAATTTATAGTCATAACCAATTTATGTTAAGTCAGATTTTTAGCACATTATTTAACGAAAAGCTGAATACGTGAACGGCAGTTTAAAGGAAATTCAATGGACAATATCACGATTAAAAATGTTGAAGAGATAGAATTAATGCGAGAATCTGGTCGATTGCTTGCTAGCGTTTTTAAAATGTTGGATGAGTTTATTGTTCCCGGAATATCCACAATGGAAATTAACGACAAAGTCGAAAGCTATATTGTGAATGAACTTCAAGCACGTCCTGCCAGTAAAGGCCAATATGGTTATCAATATGTTCTAAATACATCAATTAACGAAGTCGTGTGCCATGGTGTGCCAAAAGTCGATGAAATCTTAAAGCCAAAAGATATTATTAATGTGGATATTACCCTTGAGAAAAATGGCTTTATTGCTGACTCAAGTAAAATGTACGTGATGCCAGAGGCTTCCCCACTTGCCCGAAAATTAGTGAAAGATACCTATAATGCAATGTGGGAAGGGATCAAGCAGGTAAAACCAGGTGCTACGTTAGGTGATATTGGATCAGCTATCCAACATCATGCGGAATCAAACGGTTATAGCGTTGTTCGTGAATATTGTGGGCATGGTATTGGTCGAAAAATGCATGAGGATCCGCAAGTATTACATTATGGAACCCGTGGACGCGGTTTGGTTCTAAAAGAAGGTATGACATTCACCATAGAGCCAATGATCAACCAAGGTGGCATGAAAATAAAAACAAAAAAAGATGGTTGGACGGTCGTGACGCGAGATAAAAAGCTTTCTGCGCAGTCGGAACACACCATCTTGGTCACTAAAGATGGTTATGAAGTACTGACTTTGCGTGACGAAGAGCGCTAATTCGATTTAGTTCTAATACAGTTTTGCAAATCGCCATATTCACCATAAATGGAATATGGCGATTTTTTTCATTAAATTTAATACTTAAATTCTGAAAATATTCATTTATTGATGTCATTTCAACTTGGGTTATCGTTATTGGGTAACAGATCTGAAGCTTATTACTAAAATACCCACCAAAAAGGTAATTTACATAGATATTCCGCATTTGATCGTGTTATATATCGGCAAATAAACTTTTTTGGTGCCACGCATGTTTAACCTCTCTGAGTTAATTAACGATACGCCCATTGATTCTATTCTTTTATTTATTGTCACCTTCGTTTTATTAATTATTTCTGCGTATATTGGAAAATATATTTTTAAACGCCGCAGTGCTCATGAAGAGCTAGCGGATGATGAGGCAAAAATTATTTTAGGCGCGATTTTGTCGTTATTGGGTCTGTTGATTGGCTTTGTATTATCGATTTCCATCAATGGTTATAACAACCGCCAGCAAACAGAAGAAAACGAAGCAATTGCGATTGGAAATGCTTATCAACGAGCACAATTACTCAGCGGTGATGAACGAGCAGAAGCCTCATTGCTTATTCAACAATATCTTGAAGCGCGCATCGAGTTTTTTAAATCGGGAGTGAGTGATGAAAACAGCCAATGGCGGATGACATCTCTGACTAAACAAGGGCAACTCTGGGAAATCGGTGTGAAACAGGCTCAAGAATCGCCGAACCCTGTGGTCTCTTCAGTTTTATCGGCGTTTGGTGATTTATATGTTTCTCAACAAAAAACTATGGCTAGCTGGCGACACCAAATCCCGAATGCTGCTTGGTTCTTACTGATATTTTTCGCTGTCTGCTCGAATGTCTTGATAGGTTATAACATTCGAGGAACAAAAGGTAAAAACTGGCTTATTGTTATTCTGCCATCTTTGACAACATTGGCGCTGTTTATGATTGCAGAAATTGATATCCCAGGAGAAGGGGTGATCCATGTTACGCCGGATGATTTACTTTTATTGCAGGACTTCTTATTTAAGGATGGTGCTTGGCTGGGAAAGTAAGTTAGGCAGTGCAGGAATGATGGAAAACCCTCTGAGTATAAACTCAGAGGGTTGAAGGATTATCGAACGATAATACCTAATAAAATTCCGATAGCGCCGAAGTCAGCGTCACTAAAGGTCGTATTTGCAATACCGATGTCGCCGAGGACTGGCAGTAAGAATACAGGTAAGAAGGTAATTAACAGACCTTGAGCAAAGGCACCAAGGATAGCACCACGGCGTCCACCCGTAGCGTTACCGAATACCCCAGCCGCCGCACCTACGAAGAAGTGTGGTACAACTCCCGGAATAATTACCGTCATGTTCAGTGCATACAAAACAAACATGCCTAATACACCCGCTGCAAAGCTGCTTAAGAAGCCAACTAACACAGCATTCGGTGCGTAAGGGAAGACCACTGGGCAGTCTAATGCAGGTTTTGCATTTGGCACTAATTTATCAGAGATCCCTTTAAATGCAGGAACGATCTCGGCAATAACCATACGCACACCTTGCAGAATGATGTAAACACCCGCTGCAAAAGTAATAGATTGCATCAACGAGAACATGAACCAGTTTTTACCACCGCTCACTTCACGAACAAAATCACTGCCTGCAAACAAACAAGTAATGATAAAGATGATGAACATAGTGAACGAAATAGCGACAGGTGTATCACGCAGGAACAGTAAGCTTTTTGGCACATTCATATCTTCAGTAGAATGTTCTTTATTACCAAATTTGCTACCGATAAAGCCCGCTAACACATAAGATATCGTGGAGAAGTGACCAATTGCTACATCATCAGAACCGGTGACTTTTTTCATGTACGGGTGTGCAATCGCAGGGAAAAACACCATACAGAAACCAACAATTAGTGAACCGACAGCAACGAGCATAGTTCCTTCCATACCTGCGGTCGCTAAGATAACCGCAATCATCATGGACATGAATAAAGTATGGTGACCTGTCAGGAAGATAAATTTCCATGGGGTCAGGCGAGCAATCAAGATATTGATTAACATCGCAAAGAACATGATCATTGCCATTTCACGACCGAAGCTTTTTTGTGCAATAGACACGATTGCTTCGTTGTTCGGCACGACACCATTGATACCAAATGCGTGTTGAAAAATTGCGGAAAAATCACCTAAAGAACTGACAACTAACCCTGCACCGGCGCCTAAAATTACAAAACCCATGATGGTTTTGATGGTGCCTTTAATGCATTCAGTAACAGGTTTCTTTTGAGCAATCAGACCGATAAGTGCGATCAGGCCGACGAGTACCGCCGGTTCAGAAAGCACATCTTGCATCAGAAAACGAAAGAATTCCATGAAGCCTCCGGTTACATCGCGCCGAGTTTCTGTAAAGCCACGCTCAGACGTTCTTTCATCGCGACTTTATCAATCATATTTTCCAGAGCAACAATTTCACCGCCAACTTGTTGAGCAACTAATTGTTCTGCGATATCTGTAGTGCCGACAAAAATATCGCTGACAGTACCTTTGGCTGAACCTAAGTCAACGTGGTCAACATCAGCCGCAACTTGTAGGTCTTTTAAAATTGTCTTGATGCTCATTTCCATCATTAGACTTGTACCTAAACCATTTCCACAAACAACAGTGATTTTCATAATATTTACCTATGACTCAATTATTCATATTTAGCGATGATGTTAAGGATGTCATCTACGTTTTCTGATTGCATGATGCTATCAATATCTTCTTGGTTATCAAAAAGTTCAGCCAGTTTTGCAATCGCACCGATATGGCTGTTGCTGTCTGTTGCTGCAAGAACAATCAATAACTTAATTGGATCGTTACCTTCTGAACCAAACTCAACCCCTTGTTTGATGACGGTTAAACCAAGAGATAACTGGTTAACTCCGTCTTCAGGGCGGGCATGTGGCATTGCAATACCTGGGCCTAATACATAGTAAGGGCCGATTTTTTCGTGGGATTGAATGATGGCATCAATATAACGAGGTTCGATGAACTTATTATTAATTAAGGGATTACAGGCAATTTTTATTGCATCACGCCAGTCATTGGCGCTGTCAACCACCTGAACCACATTCGGGGTTAGTAACGTAGTTAGCATTGGTTTGGCTCCTGGTAAAAAAGAAATTCTATTAGATGTTTTAGTAATGGAATGAATAGTAGTGATCTATGGTAGCGCTATCTAGCTGAATTATTCATTTTCGTGATAGCGCTATCATTTTGGCTAAATATCGTTAATAAAATCATTTTTAGTGCATTTGGCAGTTAATTAACAAATCGGAGCTGTGATAAGTTATCGTCGTTGAATAATAAGTTTAGACGAAACAAAGTAATTTCATGCAGAAAACCCGAAAAAGAAAGAATACAGGCAGAGTCACATTACAAGACGTCGCGAAATATGCGGGAGTCGGTTCAATGACGGTATCGCGTGCTTTGCGTACACCGGAGTTAGTCTCGGATAAATTGAGGGAGAAAATCAATGAAGCTGTTGAGGAGCTCGGTTACATTCCCAATTCCGCTGCGGGCATTTTAGCGTCAGGTCAAAGCCGAACCATTGCAGTATTGATCCCATCATTACGAGACAGTGCAAGCTCAGTTTTTCTGCAAGCTTTACAAGAAGTCTTGAACAAAAATAATTATCAAGTGGTGATTGGTAGTCACGATTATCAGCATAAAAAAGAGTCTGAGGTGTTACTCACGCTGTTGCAAAGTAGCCCCGCCGCATTAGTAATTTTTGGTGCTATGAATTCTGAAAGTGCTTTGGGGACTCTGAATAATTTACCTATCCCCGTAATTAACGTGACGGGGGATCCTGCTCATCGCTTTACACTCAATATAAAAAACAATTTAGGTGAAGCGGTTAGTTTTCTTACACACTATTTGCTGCAAAAAGGTCACCAGCGCATTGGTTATATTGGTGCACAAATGGACAGCAAAATGCAGGGGCAACAACTGAGTGGTTGGAATAACACACTGTTAAAGAATAACTTAAGTGCTGAGCAAAGTATTACGACGCCGTATGTGGCCACCATGGACTTTGGTCGGCAGGCGATTAGTGAAATGTTGACCCGTCAACCAGAATTAGAAGCCGTGATTTGTAGCCATGAAATGATAGCGTTAGGGGTCATGTTTGAATGTCAGCGGCGCCTAATCAAAATTCCGAAGATGTTGGCAGTGGTGTGCGTTGAAGGGTCGGAAAATTGTGATCATATTCATCCATCGCTCACATCAGTGCGCATTGATTACAGTAAAATGGCGCGAGAGACCGCGAAAAAACTCTTAAAATGGTTAGGGGATACGGAAGAAAGCTTTGCCAATATTCAGGATGAAATTGTCTTCCCTTATAAATTTGAGGCAAGGCAAAGTGGCTAGAAATCACTGTATTTGTTGCACTATATTGTGTATCCGGTCACAGAATCACGTAAAGGTTAAAAGTTATTTTTAATCTCGAAATAAGAATGCTGTAGAGGTCACTGTTTATTTATTCTTCTGTGCTAATTTCCTCCTTATATCTATCGTGCATGTTCGGATTTTATGCAGAGATAGATGCTTTGTTTAACTTGAGATAGTTATTACACTGGGGATAAGTACATTATGAAATCAATAAAAACACTCGTGTCTGCCGCAATTTTAGTTTCGTGTGGTGCGACAGCGGCAACAACAGGTTCTGAAGTTTTAATGGTACAAAATGGTGGAACGCCGAATAAGGTGTATTCTGCAAATAAACCAACGATCAAAGTTGCTACTTATAATATTGGTAAAAATGAGTTGGCGGCGGATGTCGCTAATTTAGATGAATTGAGCAAAGCGATCGCTAAGATTGATGCGGATGTTATTGTCTTAACTGAAATTGACAATAAAACTGCACGTAGTAAGAAAGTGAACCAACTAGAGGAAATTGCCAAAGCAAACAAAATGGATTTTGCGTTTGGTAAGGCACTCGATTTTGATGGTGGTGAATATGGTGTAGGAATTTTATCAAAATATAAAATTGAGAAATCCCAAGTCGTGAATTTACCATCAGGCGGAGCAGAGCAGCGAGTGGTATTATTATCACAAATTACAAAACCTGGTTTTGACTCACCCATTATTATCATGGGAACTCACTTAGACTGGCAGAAAGATCCTACCATCCGCATAGGTCAAGTTCGCCATATTCTCGATGCGACGATTGGTGATACCGAAACAGGTTTTGATAATATTGCTGCCTCCATCAAAATCCTCGCAGGGGATTTTAACTCAACCGCAAAAGAGCAACCTATTCAGGAAATCAGCTATTTTTGGGATCCAGTTGAGAAAAAAGGGGTGAATTATCGCACATGGCCTGCAGTTAACCCTGCCATAGATATCGACCATATCTTTACCTATAAAGGTCAGGTTTGGGATGTGAAAACCATGACAATTCCAACAGACAGTAAAGACTTTCAATGGTCAAAAGTCAGTGACCATTTGCCGGTTATTGCAGAACTTGAGTTACAAGAACAGTAGTTATTGGGATAGTGGACAGGCCTCTATTTGAGGTCTGTTTTTATTAGAATCACTTACTTTTGCAGTAATTTTTGGCGCTGAATATAACGGACTTGAGCTATCCCTAAGTACTCTTCAATAGCGGCGTAAATGCGTGAGCTTAATGCGTGAAAATCCGCTTCATTTTCTAAGGCGGGTTTAGTTAATATAATGAATTCATACATAAATTCTTTAATTGTCGAGAATTTATTGGCGACGTTTTCATAGTAAAATTGATAAACATAGGACTCTTGAGAATGGCTGAGTTCGGTATTATTTTTGATGTTGTTGGTTGCCAACAACAGTAGTTGAGTATTTGTCATTGTGAGCCCTGTTTTGTTTTTTTGACCCGTTTTTGGTTTTTCAACCTGATATCGGTTTTCGATTTTTTAACTTATTTTCGATGCTGGAAATAGTACACAAGTTAATATAAATATTTTATCAAAATTAGTCGGATAATTTTAGTTTTTGGTTTTTAAATTAAAGGTTAAATAGCATTGTACATTATATCATTATGTTAGCGATTTATTTCACTGAAAGAACATTGCAGAATGAAAATCATAATCTAATTTATTTAAATGTTAATAATTTTCTATCATATTAAAATATATGAATATAGTCATTATTTTGGGTTTTGCTGCTAAGTAGCTTTGCTTTCCCCCTATATTTCACGGGCTTTTTGTGTGTTTTTTGTTCGGTGAGTGAAAGTGTTAAAATAAAGTATCATGTAATTCTTAAAATTGTTTATCATTGGATTCCCTATTAATAATATAGGCGATTTCGCTCAATTAAATTATATTAATGTATTTTATTTGATTAAATAAACCTATTTAATTTCTCCCTAATAAAAAAGGGAATAAGATAAACTTATTCCCTTGATAATATGCTGAAATACAATATTTAACCTTTCAATTCTCTAGCACATTGTTGTAAATGCTGGAAAGAAGTGAACCGAGTTTGATGATGTAATTTAAATTGCTCATTAGGCTGATATGTTAAATCAATATTTGCAAATTGAGCCATTGCTTGTGCAACATTCTCACAAACACCTCCTGCGACAGCACCCAAAATAGCAGAGCCCAGTAATACTGGTTCATCCGCTTGAGTTGAAATCACAGGAACACCACAGGTATCCGCTAGAAGTTGGCGGATCAGAGGGTGCTGACCAGCACCACCACTGATAGCGATGTTTTGGATAACGGCGCCTGATTGCGCCTGAGCATCAATAATTTGTCGCAATCCATAGCCAATACTGCAAACGCCAGCGGTATAGAAGGCAAGTAAGTTATCAAAGCTGTTATCCATGGTTAAGCCCGCTATGATGGCTTTCGCGTGGGGATCGGCGAAGGGGGCTCTATTGCCTAAAAATTCAGGAACAATATGAATACCTTTAGCTAATTCAACTGCTTGAGATGGGGTACCTGATTTTTCTAATACCTTATCCGCCAGCATAACGGGTAATGGTTTGCTTTGCTCTTTTGCCATCACTTTGGCTTGTGTAGCCATCGGATGTAACGAAAGTAGTTGGTCAATTGCCGCACCGGCAGCACTTTGTCCCCCTTCGTTGAGCCACATTCCCGGGACCATTGCAGAATAATAAGGTCCCCAAACACCAGGGATAAACACCGGGTCTTGGGTGGTGGTCATCGTGCAGGAAGACGTACCGAAAACATATGCCATATTTGCAGTAGCATCACCATTCACCCCAACTGTACCAATTCCACCAGCATGAGCATCAATCATCCCTGCGGCAACTGGCGTCCCAACCAACAGTCCCATTTGTTCAGCCGCTTGGGCGGTTAAGCCGCTTCCGTTTGGTGTGCCTGGTTCGACAATTTCTTGACCAATGCGAGCAAAGTTTTCGTCCGCTAATTCAGCGAGACCAATTTGGCGAAAATAATCAGCATCCCAGCGTTTTTCATGTGCCAAGTAAGTCCACTTACAGGTTACTGTGCATGTAGAGCGCGCTAAAGAGCCTGTTGATTTCCACGTTAGGAAGTCTGCTAAATCAAAGAATTGCCACGCATTATCATAAGTTTGGCGGCGATTTTCTTTTAACCAAAGAATTTTTGGGGTTTCCATTTCAGGAGAAATTTTCCCCCCAACATAATTCAATACTGGATGTTTTAGGCTATTGATGCGCTCAGCTTGTTCTGTGGCGCGGTGATCCATCCAAACAATAATATTGCGTTCAGGATCCTCACTCGGGCTGACAGAAATAGGTTGCTGGTTTTTATCTAAAACAACCAGAGAGCAGGTCGCATCAAAACCAATTCCTGCGACACGTTTCGCATCAATCTTGGCATTTGCCATTGCATGTTTCACACAATAACAAACGGCATTCCAGATTTCGTTACTTGATTGCTCTACGAAATTGGCTCCATCACGGTAGAGCGTAATATCGTGTTTAGCTGACGCAAGCATGTTGCCATGCAGATCAAAAATACCTGCACGGGCACTGCCTGTACCGACATCAATACCAATGACGACGTCGTCATTTTTACTTTGCGTAGGGCTGTTCATATGTCCTCTCACAATCTTTATGGTTATCGGTAAAAACTAGAGGTCAACACTGTTTGGCAGGATCACAAGATCACGGATGGTGATATTTCTTGGACGAGTCAGCATAAAGAGAACCGCTTCAGCGACTTCGATAGGTTGCATTAAGCTGCCATTAGCTAATGCTTCTTCCATTTTTTCTTTTGGCCAGTCATCCAGTAATGCAGTGACAACAGGACCTGGTAATACTGCCCCAACGCGAACTCCGTGTTGGGACACTTGGCGGCGAGTTGAATGGACAAACGCTTGAACTGCAAATTTAGACGCGGTGTAGATAGGCTCCCAAATCACGGGCACCATACCTGCGATTGAGCTAGTAAACAGGACATCCCCTGATTTTTGCTCAATAAAGTGTGGGAGAACGGCGCGTACACTGCGAAATGCGGCATTGATGTTGAGGTTTAATACTTTATCCCAAACATCTGGGTCGCCTTCTGCGACAGGACCACCGATATAAGCACCTGCGTTAGCGTGGAAAATATCTAGGCGACCCGCTTTGGCTAAAATGGCGTCCAACATGCCATCCACTTGTTCTGGTTTCATTAAATCAACAACCAGAGGAATAGCATTGTCGCCTAATTCGGCAACTAACTGATTTAATCGCTCTTCGGCACGGTCAATTAAAACAACTTTCGCGCCAGCTTTGAGTAGGGTACGTGCGCACTCAAGTCCAATACCAGAAGCCGCACCTGTGATGGCGGCAACTTTGTTTTCTAATGAGATAGCCATGATGTTCACTCCGGATAAGTTAGTTAATCAATAGGGAAGTCAAACTGAGTATTAGAAATTAATTTAATTTTAATAAGTTACGAGGGGATTTGGCGGAATGTATTCAGTGAGTGAGAATGCAGGCAAATCGCCATATCAACTCGATTCTAGGTTAATTTCGATGTCGCTCAATCGATGGAGCAGTATTGCGACTTTTACGCTTTGGTGTCAAGCTAGGAAAAAATGGAGGCATAAATTTGTGAGCAAGATCAGACAAAACAAGAAAACCACGATCTATGACCTTGCAGAATTGGCAGGGGTTTCAGCCAGTGCCGTTAGCGCTGTATTAAATGGAAATTGGCAAAAAAGGCGTATTAGTGCTCAATTAGCTGAAAAAATTATGCGAATAGCGCAAGAGCAAAACTATTCGGTGAATAAGCAAGCGAGTCTATTACGCAGTAATAAATCCAAAATTATTGGGATGTTGGTTCCTAAATATGATAACCGTTATTTTGGGTCGATTGTGGAGCATTTTGAGGAGATGGCGCGTGAACGCGGGTTATTTCCTATCATTACCTGTACACGCCGTGATCCCCAATTAGAGTTAGAAGCCGCAAAGGCAATGCTTTCATATCAAGTGGATTGGTTGATTTCAACGGGGGCAACCGATCCTGATAAAATTACGCAAATCTGCCACGCATCAGGTGTGCCGACACTCAATTTGGACTTACCTGGTACATTGGCTCCTTCGGTGATTTCCGATAACTATCAAGGTGCAAAGCAGTTAACGCTCAATATTTTACAGAAAAGGCAGCAACGAGCCGCATCCTCAGAATCGCTGGTGTTTGTGGGGGGACGGGAAGAGGAGCATAACACTCGAGAGCGAATTCGAGGGTTTATCGATGCTCACAATTCTTTGAATATAGAGGTTCCTCAACACCATATTTTGACTTGTGGTTATGCACCAGAAAAAGCCGAACGAGCACTCTCCATATATTCTTCCCAGCATTCGTTGTTACAAAAAGGAACACCTCCAGACATTGAACTTTGTGGGTTGTTTGTCAACTCGACCATTTCATTGGAAGGGGTGATGAGGTGGTTAATGAAAGAAGGTCATACGGGTGCGCATCAGCCGCCGATGGGATGTTTTGACTGGGATCCATTTGTTGCATTACTTGGGAATGATATTGAGATGGTTAAACAGGATGTTCCCGCTATGCTAGAGCAAATTTTCGCCTTGATAGAATCGGGAGAAAGCCAGCCTCAGCTGATTGAGGTGATGCCTGTCATGATAGGAAAAACAGAATAAAATAAAATCAGGCTTAAAGCAGAAATGTTAAGCCTGATTTGGTCTACTTAATATTTTTATTTAATGCTTTTATTTAAAGCATCTAAACGCAATTGATGGCGCTGATTATAAAATTTTACGTAGGTTAAATACCCCGCCAAAATCGTGGAGAGACTTGCCGTCGCTAATAGCATAAATGTCACCATAATTTGGTATTTAACAGCCTGCAAAGGATCGACCCCCGCAAAAATTAGCCCTGACATCATACCGGGCAAGCTCACTATCCCAACCGTCTTGGCAGAATCCACCGTAGGAATTAATGACGCTCGAATACTTTCACGAATAATCGAGGCAGAAGCAATTTTAGGTGTGGCGCCCAAGCTGAGCATTTCTTGAATTTGCTGTTGTTGGCTATTAAAGCGCTGTCCTAAGTTATTGAAGCAGAGTCCGACGGCAATCATGGCATTCCCGGCAATCATCCCTGTAATTGGAATCACTTGCATTGGGGTAAACGCGATAGCTTCAGTGAGAATTAATACTAGCAAAGTTAAAAATGTGCCTGAAGTAATCGCAATTAATGCGGTTGGAAATAGTTTATCGAGGTATTTACTGCGTTTTTTCGCATTCCAGGCGGCGTTAAAGCAAATAAATAGCACCAATAAAACAGTGAGTGCCTTATGGTCAACGTGGAAAATATATTTGAGGATATAACCCGCAATTAATAGCTGAACAATGGCGCGGCACGTACTCCAAATAATATCTTTTTCAAGAGAGAGCTTCTCTTTATGGCTAATAAAAATAGCCACTAAGACTAACATGATAGAAAATGCGAGCGACTCATTGGAAATAGTAGGTTGATGCACGATTAATTCCTATTTTTCGCTATGGTGTACGGGAAGGGTAATAATATCGTCAGCATGGCCAATTTCATCTTGGTCATGAGTCACCCAGAGGACGGCAATATTATTCTTGACCGCTAATTGATGAATAAGCTCATTCACTTTGATTTTATTTTGTTCATCTAAGGCACTAGTAATCTCATCCAGTAATAAAATTTGCGGCAAGAATTGTAAATTACGGATCAATGAGATTCTCTGTTTTTCGCCGCCTGAAAGCTCATTAATGCCTTTTTCTAGGATGGTATCAGGTAGTGAAAAATAGCTTAAATCATCGAGGATTTTTTGTTTATCAAATGGTTTATTCCGTATTTGATAAGGAAAAAAGAGATTGTCATACACGGTATTACCAAAGAGTGTGGGCGTTTGAGTGCAATAGGAGACTTGTTGACGATATTTCTCTGGTGCAATTGCGTTGATATTTTCGCCAGCAAATAGAATTTCACCGCAACTTGGCGGGATGAGTGAAGAGACAATTTTTAATAATGTACTTTTGCCACAACCAGAAGGACCCGTGATCAATTTAAATTCACCTGGGTATAGGTCAATCTGCACATTATCTAAAATTATCTTCTGACCAACCTGAAAACCGATATTCTTAAGCTGTAATAAAGGCTGTTTTGTTTCCATATTTGACCTAATCCATCTAATTCTATTATCGATATTACGGATATTATGCGCCAATTTAGGGTAAATAGACACCGCGTTATCTGGAATAGGTTTGGCAAATTAGATTTGCATGAAGAAAATAGTTGCCTTATTATTTTAATCAACGTCTCGTTAGGAGATGGCATTCCTCCTAGTTTAACCGTCCTTGATGTGGACTGATGATGCCTACGTAAACCTTTTCATTTGAATGGGCGCGTAGGTTATGTGCCCGAATTTAGGGCATAAATGTCTGCAGGAGATTTTCCTTGCATTTATTCCCATCTAACTTGTAAGGAAAGTGGTAATGTATGCATCCCTCATTTCTATTGCTTTAGGTTCCGTTTTAGGTGGCTGGTTAAGATGGTTGATTGGCTTAAAACTGAATAATCTGCACCCTCACATTCCATTTGGTACTGTTTTCGTCAATTTAGTTGGTGGCTTTATCATTGGTTTTGCTGTCTCTTACTTTGCGAGCGCCAATATTAACCCTGCTTACAAACTGTTTATTGTTACAGGCTTTTGTGGGGTGTTTACGACGTTTTCAACATTTTCGTTGGAGGTGTTGGTGATGCTGCAAGAAGGGAAATTGGTGGTGGCATTTAGCACGATCGCGATTCATGTTCTCGGGGCTTTATTATTTACGCTGCTCGGTATGTTGTGCCATAACATGCTTTCTCAAGGATAATAGATTTTAATTAAGTATTTATTTTCCACCGATTATTTTCGTACGATTAATAGCCTATCCCTAAGTGTGAATAGGCTATTTTTGTTTCTATTTTGAGCAAAAAAAGAGAATCACGAAATAAAGCAGAATATGTTACCAATGGTGATAATGATGAATTTTTATCGTGATATAACTGCATCAAAATTGTGAATGCATAAAAATATATTTCAGGGCAATAGATTATAAATTTATCGTTTTCCCTAAGCTGAAAAAGTATGAATTATCATCGAATATAAAGCATAAAACATATCCTATTAAAAACGGAGCTGAATACGAAACTATCGCTCTGCATTTTCATTATCTTCCCTCATATATGACTTTTTAATCTACAGTTTTTCACTAGTGTATTTTTAGCCTTACACTGTAACTTAATCTATACATCTGTTTATTCAATGTTATGATGAAATTGTTGTTTAAATGTAATGGCTTGGATGGATATGTTCTATTTTGCTTTATTCTGTTCTTTGTTTTGAATGAATAAATCTGACATATCAAAATTAATAGATTAAATAACTAAAACAGAAGTAAATAAAAATAATAAATACGGGGAAAAACTTATGTCACAAATGTTAGCTCTGTTATTAATTGTCGGGATACTGTACATCGGGGATGCCATAGCAGTACGAACAAAAGCATGGATCCCATCGGTGTTTGTTTGCGCTGTATTATTCCTTTTAGGTTATTGGACATTCTTTCCTAAAGATATTGTGAGCATTGCGGGAATACCAAAGGTTGTCGCCGTGATGTTGATGTATTTACTCATTACCAATATGGGTACATTGCTCTCATTGAAAGAACTATTACACCAATGGAAGACTATCTTAATTTCGTTATCCGGTATTTTGGGGATTATTGTCTTTATTTATGGAGTAGGTCTGGCGTTATTTGATTTAAATACAGTATTAGTGGCAATCCCGCCATTAGTCGGTGGCATCGTCTCTTCATTAATTATGTCAAAAGGTGCTGCGGAAGCTGGGCTGGTGGATCTCTCAGTATTTGCCATCTTAATTTATGTGATGCAAGGTTTTGCCGGTTATCCACTCACGGCCATCATGTTGAAACGTGAAGGTCGCCGAGTGCTTGAGCAGTATCGCAATGGTACTTGGAAAGAGTCATTGGCCGTTGACGGTTCGGATGATGTCGAAGTCAAAACACTGGCATCTGAAAGTGCAATGCCTCGCATGTTCAAGCGAATTCCGAGCCACTATAACACCAGCTATTTCCAATTTTTACGCTTAGTGGTGGTGGGATATCTCGCCTATCTAGTCTCTACCGTTGCTGCACCTTATGTGAGCATCAGTCCGTTTGTTTTGTGCTTATTATTTGGTGTTATTGCCTCGTCGATGGGCTTTTTAGAAAGGCAGCCTCTGCAGAAAGCGAACGGTTTTGGCTTTGCTATCATGGCATTAATGCTATTTATCTTTGATACGTTAAATCATGCGACACCGGATATGTTGTTGAGATTAGTCTACCCAATGGTAGTGTTGATTGTGGCAGCGGTCATCGGCATGTTTATCGCGTCTTGGATTGTTGGAAAAATTCTAGGGGTATCAAAAGAGATGGCTTTCGCAGTCTCATTGACGGCGCTGTATGGTTTCCCCGCGGATTATATCATTACCAATGAAGCCATTAACGCACTGACCAAAGACGAAAAAGAGCGCCAGATTTTAACTAGCCATATGTTAGGGCCAATGTTAGTTGGCGGTTTTATCTCTGTCACGATGGTTTCTGTGGTATTAGCGGGGATCATGGTCGCTTACATTGTGCCTGTTGCGGCATAACGATAAATAGAATATTAAAATTTAACACGCTGAAAAATAATAGTTTAAGAAAGCGAAAAGAATAGAAAAAGGACAGAAAAATGGTCAATAACAGCATCACAGCATCCATTAAAAAACACACAGAAGCGATGATTGCTTTTCGTCGTGACCTTCACTCACATCCAGAATTACCTTTTGAGGAAGTGAGAACCACGAAGCGTATTGCTGAAGAATTGGCAAAAATTGGTATCGAGTATCGCCTCACAGAACCTACCGGAATTATTGCGGACATTAAAGGCGGAAAACCTGGAAAAACGGTCGCCTTACGTGCGGATATCGATGCATTACCTGTTCAGGAATTGAATGATTCCCTTGAGTATAAATCGACAAATCAAGGGAAGATGCACGCATGTGGGCATGATGCGCATACCGCGATGTTATTAACCGCAGCCAAAGCGTTATATGAAGTGCGTGATGAGTTAAAAGGAAATATTCGTCTGATTTTTCAACCGGCTGAAGAAATAGCGCAGGGTGCGAAAGCGATGGTGAAACAAGGTGCAGTGGACAATGTGGACAACGTGTTTGGTATGCACATCTGGTCTACGACGCCATCAGGAAAAATATCATGTAATGTTGGCGGGACATTCGCTTCTGCGGACTTGTTGGTCGTGAAGTTTAAAGGGCGAGGTGGGCATGGTTCGATGCCGGAAGCGACCGTTGATGCCGCAATCGTTGCCTCGTCATTTGTGATGAATTTGCAAGCGGTGGTTTCCCGTGAAACTTCTTCTCTAGACTCAGCCGTTGTGACTATTGGCAAAATGGAAGTAGGCACCCGATTCAATGTGATTGCAGAAAATGCAGTGCTAGATGGAACGGTACGTTGCTTTGATATTGAAACCCGTACTCGCATTGAAGCGGCAATCCGCCGTTACGCCGAACATACTGCCGCGATGTACGGCGCCACTGCTGAAGTGGATTATATCTACGGTACGCTGCCAGTGATTAATGAAGAGCGCAGTGCATTACTGGCGCAGTCGGTGATCAGCGAAGCATTTGGTGAAAATGCATTAATGGCAGAAAGACCAACCCCTGGTGGGGAAGATTTCAGCTTTTATATGGAAAACATTCCGGGCTGTTTTGCATTATTAGGTTCAGGTAACCCAGAAAAAGATACCCAATGGGCGCATCACCATGGCTGTTTTAACATTGATGAAGATGTGATGGCGTCAGGTGCAGAACTGTATGCGCAATATGCATGGTCTTATTTACACCAAGATAAGTTCTAATAAAAGAATGGGACTTAGTGCAGAAAATAGGCTGTTAGGGTTTCACATCATGATAATAGATTATTAAATCAAGCCTGAGTAATAAATAGATTGCTCAGGCTTTTCTTTTGTATTTTAAATCGAGATATTAACCACCAAATCCCATTTAATTAAACGTTAATTACGAATTATGGTGAACAAAAATGGCGTCTCTAAGGCGTTGTTGCAGCTCAAAGCGTTGTTCTTGGGTTAGCTTATCATCATGAGAAAGCTGCATTAGCATTTCATTCATATTATGAACGGAGTTTTCATCTAGCAATAAGGCGACTTTGTTTGTTATTTCTTGATAGTAATTCACAGCAAATCCTCCAGCGTATTGGGCTAATTAATTCTGTTTATCAATCACCATGACTGCCATGGTGTTTGGTTCAAGTGCGCGCATAATGTGGGGTTCATCACCTCGGTAGTGAATATAGTCACCGACATTGAGCTCAACAGGGTTGTCGAGTGGCCCAACTAATGCTCTGCCTGACATCAAAATAATATGCTCAGTGACATCATGCATATGGGGTTCTGAAACGCGATCTCGGCCGGGCTGTGCAACAACTGTATAAATATCCCGTTGAGAATTAGGGGGTGCAGAAGAGAGTAAATAGGCCAAATAGTTTGCGTGCTCTGCGCTCACAGGGGTACCTTCACCATGGCGGATCACAGTCACTGCTGCGCGTTTTTCTTCAATTAAACGTGAAAATGGAATATCCAGCGCAACACATAATGCCCATAGGGTTTCAATGCTGGGATTGCCGCTACCGGATTCCAATTGGGATAGTGTGGATTTGGCGATCCCCGCTTTACGCGCAAGTTCAGAGAGAGAAAGCCCACTTTTTTGCCTTTCACAAGCCAATGATTTTGAGATTAATTCGATAGGGGGCGTGAATAAGGTCAACTTTAACATCCTATTTGATTGCACTTAGCCTAAAGCAACGACATAATGAACGAATGTTTTTTATATCGAACGGTCGTTCTATGCAGACATCTAAATTTCAGTTTTCTATTCTCCATAATAGCACAGTGAAAAATATTGCACTGGTGTGTATTGCAGACTTAATTGTGGGAATTTCCTACGGTGCATTAGCTCATTCACAAGGTTTTGATTGGTGGGTGCCGTTGATGCTGTCCATTTTTGTGCTAGCGGGTGCATCCGAGTTTCTGTTTATTGGCGTGGTATTTTCAGGGGGAAGCCCTCTGTCAGCTGCCTTAGCTGGGCTATTAGTCAACTCGCGCCATATTCCATTCAGTTTTGCCGTCAGTGAACTAACGGGAAAAGGGGCAAAATCGTTGCTGGGATATCACATTATGAATGATGAAAGTGTGGTTTTTGGCTTGGCACAAGACAGCGAACGCGAGAAAACCGCCGCATTTTGGTTATGCGGATTAGGAATTTTAATCTGTTGGCCTGTTGGTGTGGTCATCGGAGAAATTCTAGGAAGCTTTATTCAAGATACCCATGCACTAGGGATGGATGCCATGTTTCCCGCCATTATCTTAGCGCTGAGTTTACCCGCGTTGAAAGATAAGCGCTTAAGACTCGCGGCGATAGTCGGGGCTGTAGTTGCTGTGGTAACAACACCGGTATTACCGGCGGGAATCCCCGTTTTACTGGCCTTGTTGAGTTTAGTTATCTATATAAGGAAATCATGATGATGGAACATCCTTGGTTAATCGTCAGTGGGATTTTTATTTTAGCGGTTGGGACGTACTTAATGCGGGCATCCGGCGCATTGCTAAAAGGGCGGGTCAATTTAACAGAACAAAATAAAGCCCTATTTTCAGCTGCTGCTATTGTGATTTTATTTTCAGTCGCGATGACTTCAACGCTCTTTTCAGGCAATGAATTATCGGATTTACCGAAAATAATTGGGGTGGTGGTGGCAGGTATTCTGACTTGGTACCGCAAGCCATTTATTGTGATTGTTTTGTCGGCTGCGATAGTCACAGCGGTATTACGCGGGTTATTTTAGTTAAAAAAAAGCCCCTATGGCATTAGGGGCTAAAATTAGGGATATACCTAAACGTTATTGTGTCCATTAAGATACTGATTTTTAACTAACAATGCCAAAAGGTTGATGTTATCAGTGTAACAGGCACAGCCTATGGTTTAGGTTGACTCATTCTTATTTAGCTACGGGCGCCGTAGCAGGAACCGGCATTGGCATCGGTTGTGCTGGCTTGAATTCAGGCACTTCCACGACAGACATTTTCACCATGTAGCGTTTGCCATCTTCAATTTTAGGTGTATCGTTTGCCAGTTTTTTCAAGGTTTCATTAGGTTTGGTGGTTTGTTCAGTCACGCTATACACCATATTATGATGATTTCCGCTGTGATGGCGTGGTGATTTATTCATATCAACATTAGCGGCTGCGGCGGCAAAGCCGACAGACAGTAAAACGGCAGCAAGTAAACCTTGGTTTAATTTGTTCATCTTTTATCTCCTCATTAACGTGATGAGAGGATAATTCATCAATTAGATTTCCCTCGCAATGGCTTTTACCTGCTTTGACTGAAGCTCCATATTTCCTGCACGTTTTATCCTTTCTTTGCACATTTTATTGAAAATAATGAGATTATTTTACGTAGAGAAGATTATGTGAAGGTAAAGAAGATAACCCAGAAAAATCTCTGGGTCATTGACGGTTAGCACGCGATTTGCGGTTGCTGTGGCTCGAGAGGAGGTAAACCATAGGCTGCGCGAGCACGGTCGCAGGCTTCATTGTGAATGCCGTTATGCCACGATTGTTCGAATTCTCGGCATGGCGTAGGGCGCTGTTCATAAATAGAGCAAGAAACACATTCCCCGACGGTGCCACCAAGTGCAGTACAGCGGGTATTAGGTTTTTGGTTTGTACCTTGCATGCAGCTCATAAAAGGGGTGATTTGCTCTGTTAAATGTTGAGGAACTGAACCACCGCCAGCCTCAGCTTCTGCCCAGTAAAATGAGACACGAAAGTAAGCACAACAAGCACCACAGCTAACACAGGGATTATCTGAAGGATCAGTTTTTAGTATATGAATAATATTGGTCATATAAAAAATCTAACAATGAAGTTGATAGTTCCCGTAGGAAACGGGAGACGCAACACAGGCAGGAGGCCTAAGAAAATGTTGCTCAGTCACTATTATGTTATGCAGCTTTACGTATTGGCAATATTTTTTAGAGTAAAAACCCAGTATTTCCTATCAAGTCGAAATAAAGTAAAAAATTTCAATCTGTTGCAGTTTGATAAAATGTCGAACGCGGAAAATAACAAACACAAAAAAACCTGCCGTTTGACGGGCAGGTTTCAATGAGTGTTAGGAGATTAGGGTGATTAAACGTGTTTTAAATCACCATCGTCATCTTGATTGAAGATTGACTTGTCTGTTTCACCCATTAACTGGCTAGTAACAGTACCTGCTGTCATTGAACCACTTACGTTCAGAGCAGTACGACCCATATCAATCAGAGGTTCGACCGAAATTAACAGCGCAACTAACGTGACTGGTAATCCCATTGCTGGCAGTACAATCAGTGCGGCGAAGGTTGCACCGCCACCCACACCGGCAACACCGGCAGAACTGATAGTCACGATACCGACTAAGGTTGCAATCCATAGTGGATCAAATGGGTTGATCCCCATGGTTGGAGCGACCATCACTGCTAACATCGCAGGGTAGATACCTGCACAACCGTTTTGGCCAATAGTTGCACCGAAAGACGCCGAGAAGCTTGCGATAGATTCTGGTACACCAAAACGACGAGTTTGCGTTTCAATATTCAGTGGAATACTGGCTGCGCTCGAACGGCTAGTGAATGCAAATGTCAGTACTGGACCTGCTTTCTTAAAGAATTTGATTGGGTTTAAGCCCGTTGTCGCCACTAAGATGCCGTGAACCACAAACATAATAGCTAGCGCGACATAGGATGCGACGACGAAAGTTCCTAAGTTAATGATATCGGCTAAGTTAGAGCTTGCGACCACTTTGATCATCAGCGCCATCACACCGTATGGGGTTAAACGCATGACTAAGCGAACGAGTTTCATTGCCCATGCTTGCATCACATCGATAGCCGCTAATGCTTTTTCACCGCGCTCTTTATCATCTTTAAACAGTTGCAGCGCAGCTACCCCTAAGAAGGCTGCAAAAATAACCACACTAATGATAGATGTTGGGCTTGCACCCGTTAAATCAGCAAACGGGTTTTTCGGGATAAAGGACAGGATTAACTGAGGAACCGTTAAATCTGAGACTTTACCAATATAATTTGTTTCAATGGCCGCTAGACGTGCAGTTTCAGATTGACCTTGAACCAGACCTTCAGCGGTTAAGCCGAACAGGTTTGCGATCAAGATACCCACTAAAGCAGCAATGGCTGTGGTAAACAGCAGTGTACCAATGGTTAAAAAGCTAATTTTCCCTAAAGAAGATGCCTTATGAAGTCGAGCGACCGCACTCAGAATAGAGGCGAACACCAGAGGCATAATCACCATTTGTAACAGTTGAACGTAACCATTACCGACGATATTAAACCAAAGAATGGAGTCTTTTACCGTTTGGTGACCGGAACCATACACAAGGTGAAGTCCGACACCATAAGCAACACCGAATACGAGACCCAGTAAAACTTTTTTGGACAGGCTCCAACCATTCGATCCGAGTTTTGCTAACAGTATTAAAAGTGCTACGAAAACGAGCACATTGATAATCAGAGGAATATTCATTCCGCACTCCAAATTGTAATTATTTTACATAATGATTCTTGTTGTTAATCCTTAATAGGTATAAGGATTTCATTTCTTCTAACAACTGGTTATATGATATCAGTTGAAGTTAGTCATTACTTATAATCAAAAGTTATAATTTAGGTTGATTAATGCTTACAGTATATTACAAAAGTGAGCTTTTTGTCGGTAAGTGTATATTTATCTGATTATTAAAATAATTTAGTGCGTTTTCAATTTGCTGGAACCAATCAGCGAGATGGGCTGTTGGAATTAAGACAGCACAGACGGTCAAAAGCACAGCAATAAAGCGTTCTCCGCGTTTACTGGACTTGCCGCGTAAGATGGGAAAACAAAAACGTGTTGGCAGAGGCCATAAAAAGGGAACCCCCGATGGAGTCAGCATATCAGCCACTAAATGGCTCATATAACCTAATAAAAATGCTTGGATAAGGTCGCTAGGTAGGTCCCAATAGTGAGGTAGCCATTGGTAGCTGCTGATCAGTAAGATTAGCCAAGCGATCAGACTGTGAGTGAATCCTCGATGCCCACACAGTTTTGATATAGGTAGTGAAATAATACGAAAAAGCCGCCCGAGAATAGATGAAGGATGGTCAATATCCGGCAATAAGGCACCTAGCAACACTCCTGGCACCATATGCAACCAATCACCCTGAGCGAACTCTGGGGTAATTTGCAATTTATGAGCCATTACAAGTGAGGCGACGGAAAAAAGCAGATGCCCTTCAGCAGTCATGGTGGATAAAATACCATCTGTTTATCTATACAGTAGGCGGGCAGTATAAAGGGTTTGTAGGAAATATGGTAGTGGGGGAGAGTTAAAAAAACTCTTATTTATTAGTTAATAACCGTAGATTTTTATACTTTTTTAAATTTCCCCTACGTGAAAAACGTAAGGGAAATCGAGTTCCGTTAACTTATTTAAGATTAACGTAAATTTTCTGGGCGTAAATCGTTCAATGAGGCGATTTTAACATCAGCCAAACCCCAGCGTGGGTCATTGAAATGCTTACTATCAGGCACGACGATAGAACGCATTCTTGCCGCTTTTGCAGAAATCATTCCATTAAAGGAGTCTTCTAAAGAAGCACAATGGATAGGCTTGGTGGATAACTCAGCAGCTGCTTTTAAATAAACTTCGGGATGAGGCTTACTTAATGGCAAGTCTGCTGCTGAAACGACGGCAGAAAAATAATGGCGGATATCAAATAAGTTAAGCACTTTTTCTAGCATATAATCTGGAGATGCAGATGCTAAAGCGATTTTTAGATCCATTGAGCGGCACAGTTCAAGTGCATGCTGTACACCAGGCAGTAATGGGCGTTTTTCTTCCACTAAACCAATAACGCGGTCAATAATACGCTGCTTTGTTGCTTCTAAGCTACAACCTTGCCAAGGAGATGCGTTGTACCAAAGTTCAACAACGTGATCGATACGTAAACCTAGAGTGTCAGGAAGAGTGTGCTTAATGGACAAATCGACGCCTAACTCTGCAAAAACTTCATCTTCCCCTTGTTCCCAAAAAGGTTCCGAGTCAATCAGCAAACCATCCATGTCAAAGATGACAGATTGGATAGGTAATTTATGATACATAGCAAACTCCATTCATTTAGATACCCGCTTAAAAAGAGGGTGGGGATTGTCGCTGTACTTTAATCACAGTCATTTTGGTTTCTGAAACGATTCTAACAAGCTATGACTTGGGGTTATAGAGATATATGTGCTATCACATGATTTTATTAGAAATTTGAGTTTAGTTATTGATGTGAATTCAATTCAATTTTTGAATAATCCGAAACTCGGTTTTTAACTATCATTTTTTTATAGAAATTTGGAGCCAGCAAATATTATCGGCTATGATTAGCGTAGAAAAACACTTTAAGGAATAGTTGTAATGAATTACCACAAGGCAAATTCTCTTGCGATTGGCAAACGTATTTTGGGCTGGATCGTATTTTTTGTGGCGTTAATTTCCACATTGACATCGCTAATTAAATTAGCGGCTCTGAAAGGAATTCAAGGCGAAGGAATTAATGCAGTTGCCAATGATTTTGTTAAATTAATGGCGGAGATGACTCGACAAAGTACGCCGTTTCTCAATGTATTTTGGAATAATTCACCAGTCCCTGAAGTGAGCCATGGTTTTTCAGGTAGCTGCATCGGATTTTTTGTTATTTTTATTTTCATCTTTGTGGGGCTTGCTTTAAGTGCTTCAGGTTTACGCATGTATCGACAAATTAAATTCATTCGCGAAAGTATTGAAGATCATGTCATTCTTGAAAATGCAAAAGGCAGTGAAGTGACCAAAGAAGAATTAGAAGCCAAAGTCACTATTCCTCGACATACTATTTTCAAACAGTTCTTTTTGATGTATTTCTGGCCGATTGTTTTAGGGATCGCCATTTATTTTGCATTGAAACTTCTGAATTGGTAGTTTTTCATGATGTGGCCGCTTTTCATTATGTTGATAGTGCCCGTCATGTTGATGTTTTCCCATCATGAAAATGCACAGCATCGGTATTTACTCCGCCGCTGTGCATCTCTTATTTCCGTCTATTTGACTCGTAGTTATTCGTCGTCTAGTAAATTATCAATAATGCTGCGAGCGTGCAGATAGCTCTGTTCATTACCAAATATATTGGCTTGATTGAGTAAGAAATAGAGTTGATAGATTGGTTGCCTGTCTAAGAAGCCCGCTGGTAATGGCCAAACACTTTGGTACCCATCAATAATTTGAATCGGAATTTCTTTATATAATGGTAACATGGCGATATCACATTCCCGATCACCCCAATAACAAGCAGGGTCATAGAGTACGCCATCCATTTGGTTGGTGACCGCACAATTTGCAGGCCACAGATCCCCATGTAATAAAGAGGGCTGAGGTTGATGACCGGATAAGCGGTGTTTAACAATATCTACGAGTTGTTGAATATCACCAAAAACCATGCCTTTCTCAGATGCAATTTGTAATTGAAGACCAATACGTTTTTCTGCAAAGAATGCATTCCAACGCTTTTCCCACCCATTAGGCTGAACAATGGTACTGAGCATAGTATCAAAGTCGAACCCATAGCTCGGCTGTTCTTCCCATTGATGTAATCGCGCCAATTGTTGACCAAAATGCCAGGCATTGGTGCTATCAAAATGTTTTAACGGGAAATATTCGAGGAGAAGAAAGCTGTGGTGCTTGTTGCTACCCAAACCGTAGACTTTGGGAACGGTGATGGTTTGGCTTTTCGCTAGCATTTCAAGCTGCTCTGCCTCTTGTTTAAAAAGAGGGAGAAACTCGCGGCGATTTTGTTTTACGAACACCGTATGCTCACCATAATCGATTCTTAAGGTGTGATGAATATCCCCACCAGAGAGAATCACTTTATTTCGCAGCTCTGCCTCACCAAAGTGTTCAATTAATAAACGATTCATCGCTTGCCACATGATCCACCTCGCTGTGATTTGGTCTTCACTCATACCATACTATAGCGTCAATTTAGGAATTAACAGTGATCATTGTTTAATAATTACGCCTTATTTCGAAATGATTGATGGCTGATTTTGTTCAAGAATTGGGAGAGGATTGATTTCGGCGATAATGGATGGATATCGCGTTTCTTCTTTTATATAGAGTAAACTTCAAGATAAAAGAGAGTCGAATAGAAGAAAGAAAAAGCTGAATAGGTTTTCACCGTATTCAGCTGAGGTTGATGACAAAGAGGGATAAAAGCGTGGTTTTCCCTCTTTGTGTTATCAGGCGAAAATCAATAAATTGATTTTCCTCGTTAATTTTACAACCCAAACGAGCCATTTCCAAACCTGATGGGTTTGTCAATGGCCTGAGCTGAATAGGTTTTCACCGTATTCAGCTTTATATCATTAGGCAGTATGCAAATCTTGGCGTGTGCTATGGGATTTGCGGCGCGCGAGGATTAATTTGCTATAGAGCAGGGCGATAACAAAGTAGCCCGCTTGGATCACAACAATCGTTGGGCCTGTTGTCGCATTAATATGGAAGCTGACAATCGTACCCAGCACGCTGGAGGTGACTGAAGCGATAATTGCTATCACCAACATCCAACCAAAGCTACGGCATAGAACAAAGGCGATGATCCCCGGTGAAATCAACATTGCAATCACCAGAATGATCCCGACAGCTTGCAGTGATGCCACGATGGTTAAAGCTAATAGAGAAAGTAATCCGTAATGTAGCCATTTAACCGGCAAGCCGATAACACGTGCTTGATTTGGGTCAAAGCAGTACAGCATAAAGTCTTTACGTTTGAGTAAGATAATCGCAATGGTTATCCCCGCAAACAGTAAGATTTGTTTAAATTCTTCGTCGGTGATCCCCAAAATATCCCCGAATAAAATATGGGTAAGATGTTGTTCAGTATCAATTTTTGCGAACATTACCAAGCCGACAGCAAACATACCCGAGAAGACAATACCCATGACGGTGTCTTCTTTTATTCGACTGTTCTCTTTTAAATAGCCGGTAGCAACGGCGCAAAATAGCCCCGAAACAAAAGCCCCAATAGCAAGCGGAATGCCAATGAGTGATGCAATGATAATTCCGGGTAATACTGCATGGGAGATGGCGTCTCCCATTAATGACCAACCTTTCAAGACTAAAAAGCAGGATAAAATAGCGCAGACGGTTCCCGTAACAATCGCCGTAATCAAGGCTTTTTGCATAAATGGAAATGCGAAAGGATCCATCAGTAAGTCCATAAAATCACTCATGGGTGGCTCCTTGCTGTTTACGGTGATGCAAGTCAGCGACTTCGCTACGGGCTTTGCGACGAGAGGCAAACAGCCCGTGTTTTGGAGCAAAGAAGAATGCCAGTAAGAAAATTACTGTTTGGAACGTAACAATTAGCCCGCCCGTTGCCCCATTTAAAAAGTAGCTGAGGTAGGCACCAATTGCGCTGGTGGCAGTACCGATAGAGACGGAAATGATTAGCAATGTTTTAAATTTATCTGTCAGTAAATAGGCAGTGGCACCTGGCGTAACCACCATCGCAATGACCAATATCGCCCCAACGGTTTGCAGTGCGGCAACGGTACATGCGCTTAATAAGGTGAAGAAAATGATTTTTAGGCGTAGTGGGTTTAAGCCAATGGAACGCGCATGGCTTTCGTCAAAAAACACGGCCAGTAAGTCTTTCCATAGGCACATCAGGACAATAAATGAAACGGCAATGATAATCTCGACTTGAAGCACGTCAGCATCGGCGATCCCCAAAATATTACCGAAGATAATACTTTGCACGTTTACTGAGGTTGGGTTCAACGAAACAATTAATAACCCCGCCGCAAAAAAGGTGGAAAAGATAAAGCCAATAACGGCATCTTCCCGTAAGCGGGTGAGATGTTTAACAAATGTCATGGCGAGGGCGGCGAGAATACCTGTAAAAAAAGCCCCCGCAGCGTAAGGTAATCCAAGCGCATAAGCGCCCGCCACACCGGGCACAACAGAGTGGGAGAGGGCATCTCCCATCAACGACCAACCTTTGAGCATTAAATAAGCTGATAAGAAAGCACACACCGCTCCGACGATGGCACTCACCCATATGGCTTTAACCATAAAGTTGTACTCAAAGGGTTGCAGTAACAACTCAATCATTCAGATTCCTTAGGCTGATTTTTTCTAACCGGTGCATCGTGATCGTGACCATAGAAGACGGCGGCGCGTTCATCATCAGTAATTACCGTGACAGAGCGTGGGTCATCATCGTCGTGAAGCTCTTGACCAGACAGGTTAATATGACGTAGTACGCCACCAAATGCTTTTTGCAGATTACGCTGAGTAAAGGTGGTTTCTGTTGGACCACTCGCCAACACTGTGCGGTTTATTAAAATCACATGGTCACAAAATTCAGGCACACTTCCCAAGTTATGGGTTGAGACTAGAATTAAATGACCTTCATCGCGCAGACTGCGGAGTAGGTCAATAATGGCATTTTCTGTTTTTACATCGACCCCTGTAAAGGGTTCGTCGAGTAATAGAACTTTACCTTGCTGGGCGAGGGCGCGAGCCAAAAACACCCGTTTTTTCTGACCACCAGAAAGTTCACCAATTTGGCGATGCTCCAAACCCGCTAAATCTACGCGTTCTAAAGCCATTTTTACGGCTTCTTTGTCTTCCTTTTTAGGAATACGAAAGAAGCCCATTTTGCCATAACGCCCCATCATCACCACATCAGAAACTAGCACTGGAAAATTCCAATCCACTTCTTCTGTTTGTGGAACGTAGGCAATCACATTCTCTTTTAATGCCGCTTTAATCGGCTGATCATTGAGGGTCACACTACCAGACGATGGTGTGACTAATCCCATAATGGTTTTAAACAGTGTTGATTTACCACTTCCGTTCACGCCCACAAGGGCGCAAATGGAGCCACCGTGAATATTGAAACTTGCATCATAAATCGCGGTATGACCATTGTTGTAAGTGACAGTTGCGTCATCAACAACCAGAGTCGGATGTTCAAATTGATTTGTATGGCTCATTTACTGTGAAAATCCTTTTGCGATAGTATCGACGGTTGTGTTCAGCAGATCTATGTATGTTGGTACAGGGCCTTCAGCGGTTGATAGTGAGTCGACGTATAATACTCCGCCGTATTTCGCGCCAGTTTCTTTACTGACCTGCAGAGCTGGCTTGTCTGAAATGGTACTTTCGCTGAAAACAACGGGAATGTTGTGTTCACGAACTGTATCAATCACTTTTTTAACTTGCATTGGTGAGCCTTGCTCTTCAGCATTGATTGGCCACAAATAGACTTCTTTAAAGCCATAATCTTTAGTGAGGTAGCTAAATGCGCCTTCACTGGTCACTAACCAACGCTTATCTTCAGGAATACGATTTAAACGTTCACGTAAAGGTGCATCAAGCGCCGCAATTTCTTGGGAATATTTTTTCGCGTTAGCATTATAAATGTCGGCGTTTTCTGGGTCATATTTCACCAGCGCCTTACGGATATTTTCGATATAAATTTGTGCGTTAGCAGGTGACATCCAAGCGTGAGGATTAGGATTATCTTTATATTCCCCTTCACGGATTGGCATAGGTTCAATGCCTTCAGTGACGACAACTGCAGGCACATCTTTAAGGTTTTCAAAGAAACGCTGGAACCAAACTTCCAGATTCATTCCGTTCCATAAGATAAGGTTAGCATCGTAGGCTTTCATAATATCTTTTGGTGTCGGTTGATAACCGTGGATTTCTGCACCCGGTTTAGTGATGGATTCGACAATTGCGGCATCACCGGCTACATTTTGAGCAATATCTTGTATTATAGTAAATGTGGTGACCACTTTAAATTTTTTAGCCAAAGCAGGTTGGCTGACAAATAAAACGGCAGCTAATGCAATGAATGTGGTACGTAATAGCGTTGATAATCGGAATAAACAGTTTGTCATAAAATAGATCCTAACGTTGGGTCGCGAGTTCTATGAACTAAATTAATCTCATTAAATGGTTAATCTAAATAAGTATGTTATTGGGCTTGAATGTATTTTCTCATTTATATTGACCTATTTGACTCTACAATGAGTATGGTCTTTCAGGCTGATAGTATTTATATCCCAATTGATAATGATTATCAATATCAATTATGAAAAATCCCGTTAAATGGTAAAAGGGGTATTTTTGTAATCGATGAGTTGCTGGCTATCATTATTATTTAACATGACTAAAACACGTCCAGAAGTAAAAGTTAAGTAAAAAATGTATTATTTTTCTAAAGATTAGCTATTCTTTTGGTGTTTTAATTTGCAGAGGATACAACAGTGAAAAAAATGGTCGGCAGTGCGCTTGTACTTTTGCTATTGGCAGGTTGCTCAAGTGATCCCAATAAAACAGCGAACAGAACAAGAATGCTAGATAATCGCAATCAAATGCCAAATACGACAGCCAATACTAGTTATCCACGAACTCCATATGATGAGTTTATTCGTGAATCCGCGAATCGTTATAGTGTGGATGAAACACTGATTAGAGCCATTATTGAAGTAGAATCTAACTTCCGACCAGAAGTGGTGAGTAAATCTAATGCCATTGGTTTAATGCAAATTAAAGCGTCAACAGCAGGGCGTGATGCATATCGTTATCAAGGGCGTTCTGGTGAACCAAGTTCTAACGATTTAAAAGATCCACGTAAGAATATTGATATCGGTACAACCTATATTCGTATTCTCAAAGAACAACATTTGGCGGGTATTAGCCACCCGCAAACTATGTATTATGCGACCGTTGTGGCTTACGTGAATGGGGCCGGGGCATTACTAAGAACATTTGATAATGATAAAACTAAAGCTATTGCGATGATAAATAACTTATCACCAGAAGAGTTTTATCAACATGTTCAGTCTAAACACCCCGCGCCGCAGGCTCCACGTTATTTGTGGAAAGTTAAGAATGCGTATAATGCATTAGCGGCGAATTACTGATATTCCGTCATTAAGTGTGGGAGCTGCGCGATAATTTCAACGATACCGTTGATGACAAATTGCACTCCCATACAAATTAATAAAAAACCCATTATCCGCCCAATTGCATCAATCCCACTGTTCCCTAGCCATTTCATAATTGACGTCGCTCCCCGTAGCCCAATCCAAACAATCATACTGGCGATCAGAAAAACAATAATGGGTGCGACAGTGATAACCCATGGCGCAAAACCAATATCCCCTTGCAAAGAAGCGGTGGAACTAATAATGATCGCGATGGTGCCAGGGCCTGCAGTACTTGGCATTGCGAGAGGGACGAATGCGATATTTTGGTTACCTTGACGTTTTTTGGGAACACTTAAATCGTCAGTGGAGACATTATTGTTATCTTCACTATTATCTGAATTAGGAAATAGCATCCCAAAACCAATAAAAACAACAATAAGCCCACCTGCAATACGTAGCCCAGGAATCGAAATTCCGAAGGTGTTCATGACTAATTGGCCAGCATAGAAAGCAACGAGCATGATACAAAAGACATAAATTGCAGCCAGCAGTGATTGGTGGTCACGTTGTTCTTTGGTCATGTTGGCGGAAATACTGAGCATCACGGCAATGGCGGTCAGTGGGTTAGCCAGTGGAAGGAGTAAAACTAAGCCAAGGCTAACGGCTTGAAAAAGTTGTAAAATATCTTGCATGTCGAAAATTACCCTCCAAATTAATCTAGAATGGCTTCTCGTTGGAACTATAACAAACATTGTTACTAATTTGTGGAATCAGAAGGGTATTCTCCCACCAAATTTAGGACAAAGAGATTTTTTTACGTGAGATTGCATAATGTTTTTACTTAATGAATGACAAAGTTGTTCACATTAACTGTGGATAACATCCCGATTCATGTGTGAATAAGTGTAATTATTTGTTGAATAACAAAGGGGTATGTCACTGGATTAAAAACATTCAATATTTTGAGCAAAAAAAAACCTTTTTATGTGAGATAAAAAGGTCAAGGGCATTATTGCTAGAGGGGGTTTATGTTCATTTGTTAGTGAGTATATACAGTGCTATCTGTTTTACTGACAGGTTATGTAAATTCGTTAAAAGATTATTGTCAGACGATAATCTTATTTCTTGGTAATATAATTGGAATATTCTTTACAAACTCTTTTTTATTTTAAAAACTGCTTTACGGTTTATTGTGTATTCTAAATTTCATGTTAAATAGAATTTTAGGATAGCCAATGAGAAAGTTACTGTCACCATTAGTTACTTCATCAATGCTGCTTGTTTTGGCTATTGCCGCTGTGCTGATCCTGTTCCCACAAATGTGGAAACAATCTATTTTTCCTTCGCTCTCTCAATTATTACCAGATTCAGTTAATTCCTTTATGGTACAAAACGAATTGGCGAATAATGCGTGTGATAATTTAGAAAATAATTTAAGAAGTTTTGCAGATTATCTGCAAGCAAATGCAGACGTTGTTGAAGTGAAGGGAATGAATGGATTAGAAGAGCAAATTGCTAATATTCAAGCCAGATTAAATAATTTACCCAGCGATGTGCGTAATTTCGTATGCCAACAAGAGTATGCCAATCTTGAAGGTCTAAAAAGCGTTTTTTCTTTAGGATACCGTTCATAAAATAACAGAGTATTCATTTACACTGTGTTATTGAATATTATTGATATCGGTGCCAATTCTTATCGTTTTATCCATGATATGCTTACCATATGAATATCAATTTAGGATCTGTGATGAGCATATTTAAACTTCCATTTGTGAATTGGTTAGTACTTAATGGATTTGCTGCTTATTATCTGCATATCAAAGAGGGCTTTTTCTGGAGTTTTTCTGGTTGGATGGGGATTATCGGCATCCTGGTTGCCTTAGAGGCTTTCGGCTGGATTGGCGCAAGTTTATATTATTTTGTTCAGCAAAAAACCTCACCAAATCCTATTAGCCCCGCATCTTCTCTTATTACTAGGGGCCCTTATCGGTTATCTCGTAATCCGTTATATCTTGCTTTTACCTCGATGAGTTTAAGCTTCGCTTTGTTTTCGCATTCACCTTATTTTTTGGTTTCAGGTTTGGTCTTTTGGTTAATTACTGACTTATACACCATTCCCCAAGAAGAAAAATTCTTATCTGAACGTTTTAAAGAGGAGTGGCGTACTTATACTCAGCAAACACGACGCTGGCTATAATTCATATTGGTTTAATCTGTTGGTTGTTTGTTTTTTATAAGTGATATCACCTATTTAATGTTGAGTTATTGCTATTATTATCTATTAATTTAGCTTTCGATGCGAATTTTGATATTTTTCAAGGCGGTTTCCTTTTTGTACATATAAACTGGTATAACCCATAGACTTGTGAGGTTATTGCCGTGAACAAAAAAGTGTTATTAGGTGCTATCGTTTCTTCAGTATTACTGTATTCGGCATCAGCTGTAGCATGCCCTTACTGCAATGGAAACTATGATCACCGCTATCAAAACAATTACCATCAGAACAATTATCGCCAAAACAATGAAATCGCTAAGTTAGCGAAAGAGTTTGATGATAAGCGTTTTGAATTGAACAAACTGTACGATGCTGGCGCCAAAGATGATGACCCGAAAGTAAAAACGCTGGTGAAAGAGCTTGATGATTTATCACTGCAACTTCGAAACGAAGAAGACAAACAATATAACCGCCCATATCGTGATGGTGGATGGGGTGGGCGCGGTAACCATCGCGGTTGTTGGTAACGTTTTGTTGTAATAAGGCTATTCAAAGTCATGTTGGGTAGCCTTTTTGTCTTTTTTCACAGGATGATGGAATGATATTTTTCTCCCCTTAACGATTTATCGTGAAAAAGTGTGGTGAGAGATGAAAAAAGTAATAATTACCGCGTTAGAGCATCCCACAACCCTAAATATTTCATTATCGCGTTCAAAATCACGTATTGAATGGTTACCTGAATATGCAGTGAGAACGGATTGCAATGGCTATGGTCATAATATTCTTATTATGATGGCGGATTAAACGTTAATGAGCCCTGAGCATCAGTAATTTTAGCGCTACAATAATCAACAACTGGCTATCGCCATAAAATATGTCTGTGTTATGATTACGAGTTGAGTTGCTAGCGATGTGCATAATTGCGTTATCAATTATATCTGCTTTAGCTTATATAATGTGTACATAATTGTGTACCTATCTCGCATAGTGAAGTGAGAAATCGTCAGTAACGTATTGATTTATAAACTTTGGAATAATCAAGCAAGTGATCTTTCGTGTGGGTCACCACTGCTGATAAGGATTTTTTAATGCCTGTTATTACTCTTCCTGATGGAAGTCAGCGTCAATTCGACCATGCAGTTTCTGTCATGGATGTGGCTCGCGATATCGGCGCCGGTCTAGCAAAAGCATGTATAGCTGGTCGTGTTAATGGTGAGCTGGTAGATGCTTGTGAACTGATCGAGCATGACGCAAACCTGTCAATTATCACGAGTAAAGATGATGATGGTCTAGAAATCATTCGTCACTCTTGTGCTCACTTATTAGGTCATGCAATTAAACAATTGTGGCCAAATACCAAAATGGCAATCGGTCCAGTTATCGACAACGGTTTCTATTATGATATTGACCTTGACTATACGCTGACCCAGGAAGATTTGGACAAGCTAGAAAAGCGTATGCTTGAGCTTGCCAAAACAGATTATGATGTGGTTAAAAAACGTGTTTCTTGGGCAGAAGCTCGTGAAACATTCGTAAACCGTGGCGAAGATTATAAAGTTGAAATCTTGGATCAAAATATTAGCCAAGATGATCGCCCAGGTTTATATCACCACCAAGAATATATTGATATGTGTCGCGGTCCACACGTACCAAATATGCGTTTCTGTCACCACTTTAAATTACAAAAAGTGGCAGGGGCATACTGGCGCGGTAACAGCGATAATAAAATGCTGCAACGTATTTACGGTACTGCATGGGCAGATAAAAAGCAGCTTGCTGCATATCTGCTGCGCTTAGAAGAAGCGGCGAAGCGTGACCACCGTAAAATTGGTAAGCAATTAGATTTATATCATATGCAGGAAGAAGCGCCGGGTATGGCATTCTGGCATAACGATGGTTGGACAATTTTCCGTGAACTGGAAACTTTTGTACGTACCAAACTAAAATCCTACAATTACCAAGAAGTTAAAGGCCCATTTATGATGGACCGCGTATTGTGGGAAAGAACAGGTCACTGGGAAAACTACAAAGATGCAATGTTCACAACCTCATCTGAGAACCGTGAATATTGTGTTAAACCAATGAACTGCCCAGGTCACGTTCAGATCTTTAACCAAGGGTTAAAATCATATCGTGATTTACCACTGCGTATGGCAGAATTTGGTAGCTGCCATCGTAATGAGCCATCAGGTGCACTGCATGGTTTAATGCGCGTACGTGGCTTTACCCAAGACGACGCCCATATCTTCTGTACTGAAGATCAAATTTTGGGCGAAGTGACTAGCTGTATTGAGATGATTTATGACGTTTACAGCACTTTCGGTTTCGAAAAAATCGTTGTAAAACTGTCTACTCGCCCTGAAAAACGTATCGGTACAGACGATATGTGGGATACAGCAGAAGCAGACTTAGCCAATGCGCTGAAGTCGAAAGGTATTGAGTTCGAATACCAGCCGGGCGAAGGTGCATTCTACGGTCCGAAAATTGAATTTACACTGTATGACTGCCTTGACCGTGCATGGCAATGCGGTACTGTACAATTAGACTTCTTCTTACCGGGTCGTCTAAATGCTTCTTATGTTGGCGAAAATAATGAGCGTATTACGCCAGTTATGATCCACCGTGCGGTTCTGGGTTCATTAGAGCGCTTTATCGGTATCTTAACGGAAGAATATGCCGGTTTCTTCCCAACATGGTTAGCACCACAACAAGTTGTTGTGATGAACATTACAGATAGTCAAGCAGACTATGTTCAAGAATTAGTTAGCAAGCTGCAAAGTGTTGGCATTCGTGCGAAAGCGGACTTACGTAACGAGAAAATCGGCTTTAAGATCCGCGAACACACCCTGCGTCGTGTTCCTTACATGTTGGTTTGTGGTGAGAAAGAAGTTGAATCAGGTAAAGTGTCTGTTCGTACCCGTCGTGGTAAAGATTTAGGCAGCCTTGATGTTAACGAATTCATGACTAAACTACAGGAAGAAATTCGCAGTCGTCAGCTCAATCAGATGGAGGAATAAGGTATTAAAGGCGGAAAAAAACTCCCAACAGCACGTCCGAATCGTATTAACGAAGAGATCCGTGCAACTGAAATTCGTGTTACTGGCATTGACGGTGAACAACTTGGTGTAATGAGTGTGCGTGACGCACTTGCCAAAGCGGAAGAGGCTGGTGTTGATTTAGTTGAAATCAGCCCAAACGCAGAGCCACCAGTTTGTCGAATCATGGATTACGGCAAGTATCTTTATGAGAAGAGTAAATCTCAGAAAGAGCAGAAAAAGAAACAAAAAGTTGTTCAGGTGAAGGAAATTAAATTCCGTCCAGGAACAGATGAAGGAGACTACCAAGTTAAATTACGTAGCCTCATTCGTTTCTTAGAAGATGGTGATAAAGCGAAAATCACACTGCGTTTCCGTGGTCGTGAAATGGCTCACCAACAAATCGGTATGGAAATGCTTAACCGCATCAAGGCTGATTTGGAAGAGCTCGCCGTCGTCGAATCATTCCCTTCACGTATTGAAGGGCGCCAAATGATTATGGTGATGGGACCTAAGAAAAAATAATAGGTCATGATTAAGAACGCGAGTGGGGATTGCACCTCACTCGCGTTTTTTTATTGATAGACCCAGTTATTTACATGATCCTTAGTGAATAATTTGAATATCTGCTTGAGTAATCTCACAATAAGCAGTAAAATCCGCGGTCGAATCGCTTTGTAAAACTCGCCTTGTTCGAGTTAAAGCTAAAAAAGAATATCGCGTTCGGGTAATAAGTTGTTTAAAAAGGCATTACCGAGGCGCTTGCTTTAGAGAATGTAGCAAATCTCTTTATCCAGTTGGAGGAATGAAGTATTAAAGGCGGAAAAAGAATCCCATCAACACGACCAAATCGTATTAATGATGAAATTCGTGTTCCTGAAGTCCGTTTAACCGGTTTAGACGGCGAACAGTTAGGCATCATGAGCGCGCGTGAAGCGCTTGAAAAAGCTGAAGAAGCAGGTGTTGACCTCGTAGAAATCAGCCCAAATGCTGAACCGCCAGTTTGTCGTATTATGGATTACGGCAAATTCCTTTATGAGAAGAGCAAGTCTCAAAAAGAACAGAAAAAGAAACAAAAAGTTGTTCAGGTGAAGGAAATTAAATTCCGCCCTGGTACAGATGAAGGTGATTATCAGGTCAAACTACGCAACCTGATTCGCTTTCTAGAAGATGGTGATAAAGCGAAAGTAACACTGCGTTTTCGTGGTCGTGAAATGGCTCACCAGCAAATCGGTATGGAAATGCTTAATCGCATCAAATCTGATTTGGAAGAGTTAGCATCTGTTGAATCATTCCCTTCGAAGATTGAAGGGCGTCAAATGATTATGGTGCTGGCACCGAAGAAGAAATAATTAGGCAACCAAGTAATAGTTTCACAGTAATGTGAGTATTATTCGCCTAATTAATTCGTAGTTAATCACAATGCGAAGTTGGAAATAAAAGAAATGCCAAAGATTAAAACTGTACGTGGCGCAGCAAAGCGCTTTAAAAAAACTGCAGGCGGTGGCTTTAAGCGTAAGCATGCAAACCTTCGTCACATTCTGACTAAAAAGTCTACTAAGCGTAAACGCCATTTACGTCCGAAAGGAATGGTATCTAAGGGCGATCTGGGTCTGGTTGTTGCTTGCCTGCCTTACGCATAAGTAAACATTTAGTTAATTAAGAATAAAGACGATAGGAGATAGCTATGGCTCGCGCAAAACGTGGTGTAATCGCACGTGCACGTCACAAGAAAATCATGAAACAGGCGAAAGGTTACTATGGTGCACGTTCACGTGTTTACCGCGTAGCGTTTCAAGCGGTAATCAAAGCTGGTCAATATGCTTACCGTGACCGCCGTCAACGTAAACGTCAGTTCCGTCAACTGTGGATCGCGCGTATCAACGCTGCGGCTCGTCAGAACGGTCTGTCTTACAGCCGTTTCATCAATGGCTTGAAAAAAGCTTCAATTGAAATCGACCGTAAGATCTTAGCAGACATCGCAGTTTTCGATAAAGCAGCATTCACTGCTTTAGTTGAAAAAGCAAAAGGCGCTTTAGCTTAATGTTTGCTTGAAGAGAGGAAGGAAACTTCCTCTTTTCATTTATAATGTTTGTATTAAAAATCAGCTTGTGTTAATACTTTCAGTCTATATTAGTAACCTTAACCTTGTGTTTTTGAGACTATTTTAATGAACAACGTAATTTTTCGTTTCTTTTTTTACTTTAGCACCTGAATCTCGGGGGCTTTTGCGTATAGCGAGTAGAATAGAAACGAAAAGTTACGCTAAAGCCTCCGTTAGGAGGCTTTTTTGTTTTTGGTTTGATAGAAAATACAGTAAAATCAGTCAGGTATTCACATCTTATTAATATGATTGTGATGATAAATTTAGTGAATAACTAGCAAAAGACCGAGTGGTCATAAAGGGGAAACAATGCCACATCTCGCTGAATTGGTTGCACAGGCAAAAGCAGCCATTGAACAGGCCCAAGATGTTGCGACGTTAGAGTCAGTGCGTGTTGAATTTTTAGGCAAAAGCGGCCACTTCACACTCCAGATGAAAACGTTGCGTGATCTGCCTGCGGATGAACGCCCAGCAGCAGGGGCTGTGATTAATGAAGCTAAAGTCCAAGTTCAAGATGCACTGAACGCCCGTAAAGATGCAATGCAAGCCGATATTCTGAATGCACGTTTAGCATCAGAAAAAATCGACGTTTCATTACCAGGTCGCCGTATGGAAAATGGTGGATTACACCCAGTAACTCGCACCATTCAGCGAATTGAAGAATTTTTTGGTGAATTAGGTTTCTCTGTTGAGACAGGGCCTGAAATCGAAGATGACTACCATAACTTTGATGCACTGAACATTCCTGCTCATCATCCAGCGCGTGCTGATCACGATACTTTCTGGTTTGATGCAAAACGTTTATTACGTACTCAAACATCTGGTGTGCAGATCCGTACGATGAATGGTCAGCAACCACCAATCCGTATTATTGCACCAGGTCGCGTTTATCGTAATGACTACGACCAGACTCACACCCCAATGTTCCACCAAACTGAAGGTCTGATTGTTGATAAAGACATTAGCTTTACCAACTTAAAAGGCACACTTCATGACTTCCTGAACAACTTCTTTGAAGAAGAAGTTCAAGTTCGTTTCCGTCCATCCTATTTCCCGTTCACTGAGCCTTCTGCTGAAGTTGATGTTATGGGTAAAAACGGCAAATGGCTGGAAGTATTAGGCTGCGGTATGGTGCACCCTAATGTATTACGCAATGTTGGTATTGACCCTGAGGTCTACTCTGGATTTGCATTTGGTATGGGAATGGAGCGTTTAACCATGTTGCGTTATGGCGTTTCTGACCTTCGTGCATTCTTCGAAAACGATCTTCGTTTCCTCAAACAGTTTAAATAAGGCGGGTCTATCTCATGAAATTCAGTGAACTATGGTTACGCGAATGGGTGAACCCGGCGGTAAGCAGTGAAGAATTATCAGACCAAATCACCATGGCTGGTCTGGAAGTTGATGGCGTTGAAACCGTTGCCGGTCAATTCCATGGTGTTGTTGTGGGTGAAGTTGTTGAATGTGGACAACACCCTAACGCAGATAAACTGCGTGTCACGAAAGTGAATGTTGGCGGCGATCGCTTATTAGATATCGTATGTGGCGCACCAAACTGCCGCCAAGGCTTACGTGTTGCCGTTGCAACCGTCGGCGCTGTATTGCCGGGTGATTTCAAAATTAAAGCAGCGAAATTACGTGGCGAACCGTCTGAAGGCATGCTGTGCTCATACTCTGAGCTAGGTATTTCTGATGATCACAGTGGCATTATTGAGTTACCGCAAGACGCTATTATCGGTACTGACATCCGTGAATACCTAAAATTAGATGATCACGCGATTGAAATCAGCATTACACCAAACCGTGCAGATTGCTTAAGTATCTTAGGTGTGGCGCGTGATGTCGCGGTTATCAATAAATTAGATTTAGTTGAACCTGCAATCAGCCCAGTGGCAAGCACAATTAAAGACACATTCCCAATCCGTGTTGAAGCGCCTGCTGCATGTCCACGTTTCTTAGGTCGTGTTATCAAAAATATCGATGTTAGCGCACCAACGCCAATGTGGATGAAAGAAAAACTACGTCGTGGCGGTGTTCGTTCTATTGATGCTGTGGTTGATATCACAAACTATGTTCTGTTGGAATTAGGTCAGCCACAACACGCTTATGATTTAGATCGTTTAAATGGCGCAATCGTTGTGCGTATGGCGAAAGATGAAGAGAAGCTAGTACTGCTAGACGGTACTGAAGCGACTTTGAAATCTGACACGCTGGTTATTGCCGATGAAACTCAAGCTTTGGGTATCGCGGGTATCTTTGGTGGTGAGCACTCAGGTGTTAACACTGAAACCAAGAACATTTTATTAGAATGCGCATTCTTCGAACCACTGGCTATCACAGGCCGTGCTCGTAATTACGGTCTGCACACTGATGCTTCACACCGTTTTGAACGTGGTGTTGACTCGCAGCTGCAATTTAAAGCGATGGAACGTGCAACAGCATTGATCGTCGATATTTGTGGTGGCGAAGTCGGTGAAATCATTGACGTTTCTAGCAAAGCACATTTACCAAAACCAGCAAATATTAAGCTGACGCGTAAAAAATTAGACCGTTTAATCGGTCACGTGATTGCAGACGAAACGGTGACCGATATCCTGAAACGTTTAGGTTGCCAAGTCCAAGTTTCAGAAGATTGCTGGGATGTGGTGGCACCAAGCTGGCGTTTCGATATGCAAATCGAAGAAGATTTAGTTGAAGAAGTCGCTCGCGTATACGGATATAACAATATCCCAGATGTACCGCTGCGTGCTGATTTGATTATGACTGACCATAAAGAAGCTAATTTACCGCTGAAACGTATTAAAGCGATGTTAGTTGACCGTGGTTATCAAGAAGCGATTACTTACAGCTTCGTAGACCCTAAAATTCAGAGCCTATTACACCCGCAGGAAGAAGTACTTTCTCTGCCAAATCCAATCTCAGCTGATATGTCCGCCATGCGTTTGTCTCTGCTGACTGGTTTATTAGGCACTGTGGTCTATAATCAAAATCGTCAACAAAACAGAATTCGTTTATTTGAGACAGGTCTGCGCTTTACGCCTGATAATCAAGCAGAATATGGTATTCGTCAGGAAAACATGCTGGCGGGTGTGATCACGGGCAACAAATTCGATGAACATTGGTCATTAGATAAACAAGTTGTTGACTTCTTTGATTTAAAAGGTGATCTTGAAGCTGTTTTTGAATTGACTGGAAAACTAAATCAAATTACATTTAAATCTGAAGCACATCCAGCACTACATCCTGGGCAAAGTGCTGGGATTTATCTGGAAAATGAACATATTGGCTTTATCGGTGTTGTTCACCCAGAACTAGAACGTAAACTCGATTTAAATGGTCGTACAGTCGTGTTTGAAGTTCGTACTGATGCAATCGCACAGCGTGTTATTCCAGAAGCGAAAGCGATTTCGCGTTATCCGTCGAACCGTCGTGACATTGCTGTGGTTGTGCCAGAAACTGTAGCAGCTGCCGAAGTTTTAGCAGAATGTAAAAAAGTTGGCATAAATCATATAGTTGGCATAAACTTATTTGATGTGTATTGTGGTGAGGGGATAGCAGAGGGTTATAAGAGTCTCGCTATCAGTCTCGTCTTCCAAGATACTCAGCGTACCATGGAAGAAGAAGAGATTACCGCGACCGTTGATCTGTGTGTTGCTGCGTTAAAACAGCGATTCCAAGCCTCCTTGAGGGACTAAACTTATGGCGCTTACTAAAGCTGAAATGTCAGAAAATTTGTTTGAAAAACTGGGTGTTAGCAAACGTGATGCGAAAGACCTTGTTGAAACTTTCTTTGAAGAGGTTCGCCTTTCCTTAGAAAACGGTGAGCAAGTTAAATTATCTGGATTCGGTAACTTTGATTTACGTGATAAAAATCAACGTCCCGGTCGTAACCCTAAAACTGGGGAAGATATTCCAATCACTGCTCGTCGTGTTGTTACTTTCCGCCCAGGCCAAAAATTAAAAAGCCGTGTGGAAAAAGCAACGCCAAAAGAGTAATCCTATTCTCTGAATAGCAGAGTAATAAAAAAGACCGCCTAGGCGGTCTTTTGTTTTTAAGTAATAGACACACTTTTAAATGTGGTGAAACATATTTTTCTCTTGATGGATTAACGCAGCAATATAGTTCTCAGCTAGTTTAGTCGCTTCAGCTTCTTTTCGGAGCTCAGTAAGAGAATCCTGGCTATTATGTTGCGGTGTGTTGCTTGTGTTTATCAAGTGTGGTGCGAAAATCACAGCTAAATTTCTGATGGACATTTTATGAGATGCTTCATTATTGGAAATAAGAGCACAAAAGCGAGTAACAAGCTGTAATGTTAATGGTGGTGGTGCCAGGCGATTTAATGCGCTGTAGATCCTATTGTCACAGTTTTTTAAAATCGAAAGGGCTCTATTTTTTAATTGTTCATTACTTTTAATTTGTTGGGTCACATCTTCTTTATTTTTTACTGCATCAGCACAGGCTTGTAAGTCATCAAATGAAATATCTGATTTGAAGTCAATGTTGCTCGTTTTTCTGAGTGATTCGCCTGCTATTTTTTTAAACGCGCTGGCTAATGTTGTTAAAGGATAGTGCTCTAGTTGTGTAAGATGGTAATGAGCACTTTCTGGGTCATTTATCTTATTAACGAGTTCGCTGACGGCATTTTTGCTGCCTTCAGTACGAAATATACCTTCACTTTTTGAATACTCGTTATGCTTAAGAATTGTACTACCTAGCAGGTTAATGGCACGGTTTTTCTCTCTATCTATGTCAGAGAGACGATCATAATTATTAATAAGTTCCACATTGCTTTGTTGTAACTTAGTTATTTCGTTTTTTCGTATTTTTTCTGCTCGCTGGGCTTTATGCTGTGCAATTATGTGTAATGCAGCGGCTCGTGCAGCATCGGCTACGGTATGCCCTGTTAAACCATCTTGGGGAATGATTTCATCTTGAGGTGATAAGTTTTTTGCGGAAGTTTCATCTGCAAAGGAAACGGTGCGAGCGGGTGTATCTTTGTTTGGTTGGCTAATCATAACAAAGGGTTCACTTAAAACGATTTGTTTCTTGCTGGTTTGTTTGCTTTGGGAACTAAAAAATAAAGAAAAAAAGCTAACAAACGATTGAGTTACTTTTTTTAGCGATGTTTTAAAGTGATTGCTAGCCTTATTCTCAGTTTGGTCAGTCTCTTTTATGTTGTTTGCAGAGAGTTGCGGTTTAGAAAAGGAGCTAACTGTGTTTGGTTTCATATGTAAACCTTTATTATGGTTAAGAGTAGAAGTAGAAGTAGAAGTAAAATTAAAATTGGCAGCAGTTTAAATTTTTTCTTATGCTCTCTCTTATATAAAACGCGCTTATTTTTTTAACAAAAGATAATTATTGTAAATGTAATGACTATTTCCTTGAAACAATTACAAAAACAACAATTTCAATCCGATATGGGGTTGATAATGCTGTTGTTACTGAGTCTTTTTATCATTGCAATGCTATCGCTCAGTGCAGGGGAAATTTGGTATTGGCCAAGCCAATGGATGGATGATTCAGCACAATTATTTGTCTGGCAAATTCGCTTACCTCGGCTCCTTGCGGTGATCACCATTGGAGCATCATTGGCGGTGACAGGCGCCATCATGCAAGCGTTATTTGAGAATCCATTAGCGGAGCCTGGATTGCTAGGGATCAGTAATGGTGCTGGAGTGGCGGTTGTTTTTACCGTATTGCTCTCATCGGGTATTACCTATTATTGGCTAGTTAGCATAAGTGCCATTCTCGGTGCTTTAGTCCTCACCGGTATTTTACTCTATTTTGCTCGCCATCAACATTTGAATAATGCCAGCTTATTATTAGTTGGCGTTGCGCTTGGCGTGATCAGCGGTGCGTGTATGACATGGATGGTCTACATGAGCAGTAATTTAGATTTACGCCAATTACTGTATTGGATGATGGGCAGCTTCAGTGGTGTAGATTGGCGTCAAATAGGATTGGTCATTGCTTGTCTACCGTTTTTATTTTGGGCAATAACTCAGGGAAAAATTTTAAATTATATATTACTGGGGGATATTCAAGCCTATCAATTGGGTATTTCTACGCATCGCTGGCGATTAATATTAATTATCATTACCGGAATATTAATTGGGCTCAGTGTGGCAATTGCGGGGGCAATTAGTTTTATAGGATTAGTGATCCCCCACATATTAAGGCTAAGTGGGATCACCGATAACCGTTTTTTATTACCAGCCTGTGCAATTGCTGGGGCGCTATGCTTATTAATTGCAGATTTGTTGTCCCGATTACTGATAGACAATGCTGAAATTCCGATTGGCGTGATTACCGCGACCTTGGGTGCTCCTATTTTTATTTACCTTCTCGTCAAAAATCATACATGGCGACAGTAATATGAATAAAACAGTGATAATTGAAATGCAAAATCTGAGTGTGAAAAACCGATTACGGGATATTAACCAGTCCGTTTTTGCAGGGGAGCAGATACACCTATTAGGTGCCAATGGGGCAGGAAAAAGTACGTTACTTTCAGCGTTGATTGGCTGCACTTCTTACATAGGAACGATTTTATTTAATAGTGTCAATCTGAAAGATTATGCTGTTCAGGATGTTGCAAGGTATCGTTCGTATCTCACACAGCAAACAGGAATTTTACCGAGTTTAAAAGTGTTTCAATACTTATCCTTGTTTATTGAGCAGCATGTCATTCCGCCCATGATTTTTAGCGAATTATGTGAAGATTTCCAGCTTTCTCCATTATTATCTAAGCCTATTAACCAATTATCTGGTGGGGAATGGCAGCGAATTAGGATAGTTGCTGTATTTTTGCAGGTATGGGATAGGGACTGTTTGAGCGGAAAAATAATCTTATTTGATGAACCAATAAACAATTTAGATATTATTCAGCAAGGAATGCTAGATAAATGGGTGAAATGTTTTTGTCATTGCGCAGGAACAGTTATAATGAGTGGACATAATCTTAGTCATTCTTATAAAAATGCAAGTCGAATTTGGATGATGAAGAAAGGCACAATTATCTATGCAGGTGAGCCTGACAATGTCATGACAGAAAGTCATTTGTCAGATGTATTTATGGCTGATATAAAACTCAATCAGAGCTCATTGAATAAAGTATGGCAAATTAACGATCATACTAATTAGCTAATCGTGTTCTTATTGCCCGTATCACGGCAATGATTGCAGTAATGATGACTGGTGTTGAGGTTCGGTTAAAGTAATTTTAACTAGAATATCCTATTTATAATGAAACTAGGCTACAAACAATATGAGCAATTTCCTTCCGTTTTCAAAACCAGCAATCGGGGATGAAGAGGTTAAGGCAGTAGAAAACGTTCTGCGTTCAGGCTGGATCACGACAGGCCCACAGAATCATCAATTAGAAGAAGATTTTTGCAAACGTTATGGTTGCAAGCATGCGATTGCCCTTGCATCGGCAACTGCTGGTATGCATGTTGTTTTGATGGCGCTGGGTATTGGTCCAGGTGATGAGGTTATCACTCCGTCACAAACATGGGTTTCAACTATCAATATGATTGAGTTGCTAGGTGCAACGCCAGTTATGATTGATGTTGATCGTGATACCCTCATGATTCAGCCAGAAGCAGTAGAAAAAGCCTTAACGAGCAAAACGAAGGCAATAATCCCTGTTCATTATGCTGGTGCCCCCTGTGATTTAGATGCCCTACGTGCCATCGCACAAAAAGCGGGCGTTTTCCTCATTGAAGATGCGGCTCATGCGGTTGGAACACGTTATAAAAATGAGTGGATTGGTGAGAAGGGCACGGCCATTTTCTCATTTCATGCAATCAAAAATGTGACTTGTGCGGAAGGTGGCTTAGTTGCCACTGATGACGATGCACTTGCTCAGCGTGTTCGTGCATTAAAATTCCACGGTTTAGGCGTCGATGCGTTTGATCGCCAAATGCAAGGTCGTAAACCACAAGCAGAAGTGGTTGAGCCGGGTTTCAAATATAACCTATCTGATATTCATGCGGCGATTGCAGTAGTACAATTATCCCGCGTTGAGTATTTAAACCAGCGCCGAGCGGAACTGTCGGCACGCTACCGTGAGTTACTGAAAGACTCTCCATTACAGATGTTATCTGTGCCAGAATACCCACATTTACACGCCAACCACTTATTTATGGTGCGTGTTGATAAGTCTGTATGTGGCATTGACCGCGATGCATTTATGGAGAAGTTGAAAGAGCATAATATTGGTACGGGATTACATTTCCGTGCAGCTCATACGCAAAAATATTACCGCGAAAAATACCCAGAGCTGTCATTACCAGAATCAACATGGAATAGTGCAACGCTTTGCTCATTGCCTCTGTTCCCAGACATGACTGACGCGGATGTTGAACGGGTAGTGAGTGCGATTAATACAGTCCTTTTGGAGTCAAAATAGTGTCATTAGCTGATGAATTTGATGAGATTAAAAAAGTCTCAGTAGTAATCCCTGTTTATAACGAAGAGCAAAGTCTGCCTCAGCTGTTAGAACGTACGATTAAATCCTGTAAACAATTGACTCAAGCTTATGAGTTAATTTTGGTTGATGATGGAAGTAGCGATCGTTCTGCAAAAATGTTGGTTGAGGCGGCTGAAAATCCAGATAACCATGTCATTGCGATCATTTTAAACCGCAACTATGGTCAACACTCTGCGATCATGGCGGGTTTCAATCAAGCGGATGGCGACTTAGTTATCACTCTTGATGCGGACTTACAAAACCCACCGGAAGAGATCCCTCGTTTAGTGCAAACAGCGGCCCAAGGCTATGATGTTGTTGGAACTCGTCGTGCTAACCGTCAAGATTCATGGTTCCGCAAAACGGCATCAAAAATGATCAATGCGATGATCACCAAGGCGACTGGTCGTTCAATGGGTGACTACGGTTGTATGCTGCGTGCCTATCGCCGTCATATCATTGAAGCGATGCTTCAATGCCATGAGCGCAGCACCTTTATTCCTATTTTAGCGAATACATTTGCGCGTAGAACCATCGAAATTGATGTAGCGCATGCTGAACGCGAGTTTGGTGATTCAAAATACAGCTTTATGAAGCTGATTAATTTAATGTATGACTTATTAACTTGTTTAACGACTGCGCCTCTGCGTCTGTTAAGCGTGGTTGGTAGCATTATCGCTGCTGGTGGCTTTGTGCTGGCAGTGTTGTTAATTGTTTTACGTTTACTGTTCGGTGCGAGCTGGGCAGCTGACGGCGTATTTACACTGTTTGCGATACTCTTTATGTTTATCGGCGCGCAGTTTGTTGCTATGGGATTATTGGGCGAATACATCGGTAGGATCTATAATGATGTGCGCGCGAGACCTCGTTATTTTATTCAAAAAGTCGTCGGTGCAGACCTTAAAACCGACAAAAATCAGGAAGAAAACTAATGAAAGCTATTGTTTTTGCCTATCATGATATTGGCTGTGTAGGGATAAAAGCGCTTGAGAAAGCGGGTTTTGATATTCAGGCAGTATTTACACACACTGATGATCCAAATGAAAACCACTTTTACTCTTCTGTAGCTCGTGTCAGTGCAGATATGGAACTTCCTGTTTTCGCTCCAGAAAACGTTAACCACCCACTGTGGATTGAACGTATTCGTGAGATGAAACCTGATGTGATTTTCTCTTTCTACTATCGCGATATGTTAAGCGAAGAACTGTTAGCATTAGCACCGAAAGGCGCTTTCAACCTGCATGGTTCTTTACTGCCTAAATACCGTGGTCGTGCACCAATCAACTGGGCACTGTTAAATGGTGAAAGCGAAACAGGCGTGACGCTGCACAAAATGGTCGCTAAAGCTGATGCTGGCGACATCGTAGCGCAAGAAAAAGTGGCTATCACGGATACTGATACTGCTCTGACTCTGCACGCGAAAGTTCGTGAAGCAGCAGAAGTTCTGTTAGATAAAACTCTGCCATTAATCGAAGCGGGCAGCTATAAAACTGTTGCTCAAGATGAGAGCCAAGCAAGCTACTTCGGTCGTCGTTGTGCTGATGACGGTCAAATCGACTGGAGCCGTAGCGCGAAAGAAATTAACTGCCTGATCCGCGCAGTGACTGAACCATACCCAGGCGCGTTCACCTATTTAGGTGCACGTAAAATGATCGTATGGCGTGCTCGTGTATTAGACGATAACCAAGGTAAAGCTGCGGGTACCGTATTATCTAGCGACCCACTTCGTATCGCATGTGGTCAAGGCGCACTGGAAATCGTGAGTGGTCAAAGCGAAACCGGTTTATACATGCAAGGCAACCGTCTAGCTAATGAAATGGGCATCGTGACTGACGTTCGTGTTGGTGCTAAACCAACTGCGCAAGTTAAGCGTCGTAAACGTGTTCTGATCTTAGGTGTGAACGGCTTTATCGGTAACCACTTAACTGAGCGTCTGTTACAAGATGACAACTACGATATCTATGGTATGGATATTGGTTCATCTGCAATTGAACGCTTCATCGGTAACCCACGCTTCCACTTCATCGAAGGTGACGTAAGCATCCACACTGAGTGGATTGAATACCACATCAAAAAATGTGACGTTATTCTGCCATTGGTTGCTATCGCTACGCCAATCGAATATACCCGTAACCCACTGCGTGTATTCGAATTAGACTTCGAAGAAAACCTGAAAGTTGTTCGTTACTGCGTGAAATACAACAAACGTATCATCTTCCCATCAACTTCTGAAGTTTATGGTATGTGTGATGATAAAGAGTTTGATGAAGACGAATCTCGCCTAATAGTTGGTCCAATCAACAAACAACGTTGGATTTACTCTGTATCTAAACAGTTACTTGACCGAGTAATCTGGGCATACGGCGCGAAAGAAGGTCTGAAATTCACCTTATTCCGTCCATTTAACTGGATGGGGCCACGTTTAGACAGCCTGAACTCTGCGCGTATTGGTAGCTCACGTGCGATTACTCAGTTGATCCTGAACTTAGTTGAAGGTTCACCAATCAAGTTAGTCGATGGTGGTGCACAAAAACGCTGCTTCACAGATATCAAAGATGGTATCGAAGCACTGTTCCGCATCATTGAAAACAAAGACGGCAAATGTGATGGTCAAATCATCAACATCGGTAACCCAACTAACGAAGCAAGTATTCGTCAGTTAGCGGAAATGCTGTTAGAAAGCTTCGAAAAACACCCAGCTCGTAGCAAGTTCCCTCCATTTGCTGGCTTCCGTGAAATCGAAAGCGCTAGCTACTATGGTCAAGGTTACCAAGACGTCGAGCATCGTAAACCAAGTGTTGAAAACGCACGTCGTTTACTTGACTGGGTTCCGACTATCGACATGAAAGATACCATTGAAGAAACATTAGACTTCTTCTTACAGGGTGCTGTAGAAGAGCTGGAAAGCAAAAAATAATGAAAAAAGTTGGCTTGAGAATCGATGTGGACACCTATCAAGGTACATTGAAAGGGGTTCCTCAATTACTTAAAGTGCTCAAAGAGCATGATATTCAGGCCAGCTTTTTCTTCAGTGTAGGACCCGATAATATGGGGCGCCATTTATGGCGCCTTTTGCGTCCTAAATTTCTGTGGAAAATGCTACGGTCGAATGCGGCATCTTTGTATGGTTTAGATATTTTACTGGCGGGTACTGCGTGGCCAGGTAAAAAAATCGCCAAAGATTTAGGCTATTTGATGAAACAAACCTTGGATGCTGGGCATGAAGTCGGCTTACATGCATGGGATCATCAAGGATGGCAAGCCAAAGTGGCTAAATGGAGCGAAGCTCAACTCACTGAACAAGTGAAATTGGGTGTCGATGCATTGCAGCACGCGACAGGTCAACGAGTCACTTGTTCTGCGGTTGCAGGGTGGCGTGGTGACGAGCGTGTACTCGAAGTTAAACAAAGGTTTGATTTCGACTACAATAGTGACTGCCGTGGAAAATTCCCATTTAGACCTATTCTACGCGATGGTTCGTTGGGAACAGTACAAATTCCAGTGACGTTGCCGACCTACGATGAAGTCGTCGGTACAGTAGTAACAGACGAAGAATTTAATGATTTTATTCTTCAAGCAATAAAAGATGACCAAGGTGTTCCGGTTTACACTATCCATACGGAAGTGGAAGGAATGTCAAAGTCACAACAATTTTCACAATTATTGGAACGAATTAAGCAAGAAGAAATCCAATTCTGTACATTGAGTGAATTGTTGCCTGAAGACATCAATACGCTTCCAAAAGGAAGAGTGGTTCGCGCCCCATTCCCGGGACGAGAAGGTTGGCTGGGCTGCCAAGAAGAGGAATAAAATACCCATGTTGAATAACCGAGCGAGCAAAGTAGGAGCCTCTCTGCTGGCTCTTTTTTTTGTCTTGACCTATTTGTTGCCGTTAAACAGTCGTTTACTTTGGCAGCCGGATGAAACCCGTTATGCGGAAATCAGTCGCGAAATGCTACAACGCGGTGACTGGATAGTGCCGTACATGCTGGATATTCGTTACTTTGAGAAACCAGTAGCGGGGTATTGGATCAACAATATTAGCCAAATGATTTTTGGTGACACAAACTTTGCAGTTCGTTTTGGTTCTGTCTTCTGTATTTTATTGAGCACTCTGCTGGTTTACCGCATGGCAAAAATGATGTGGCGTAACAGCCATGTTGCCTATGTGGCAAGCTTCATCTACATCTCGATGTTCTTGGTGTTTGCAGTAGGGACATACAGCGTTCTTGACCCGATGCTATCGTTATGGATAGCCGCCAGTATGTTTTGTTGCTTATGGGCGATGAAAGCTCGAGAGGTTAAGACCAAACTCGCCGCATGGGGAGCTCTTGGGCTGGCCTGTGGTATGGCGTTTATGACCAAAGGCTTTTTAGCTTTAGCTATTCCTGTCATTGTGATGCTACCTATCACCTTGTATCAAAAACGTTTCCTTGAAATGCTTAAATATGGTCCATTAGCGATTATTACTGCGGTGATCATCAGCTTGCCGTGGGCATTGGCCATAGCCAAACAAGAACCGGATTACTGGAATTACTTTTTTTGGATTGAGCATGTGAAACGCTTTACGGCGGATGATGCTCAGCACGTTGCGCCATTCTGGTACTACATTCCGATTATTTTGCTTGGGGCTATTCCGTGGATGGGCTTAGTACCTGGCTCATTAATTAAAGGATGGAAAGAGCGTAAATCTAGCCCAGATATGTTCTTTTTACTATGTTGGTTTGTAGTTCCGGTGATTTTCTTCAGTATTTCACGCGGAAAACTACCGACTTACATGCTGCCGTTTATGGCGCCATTGGCGCTGCTAATGGCGAAATATGGTGTGGATTGTGTACGTAATGGCACCATGAAGGCATTGAAAGCCAACGGAATTATTAACATTGTTATCGGGATTGCCGCCGTGATAGCGGTGATTATCGTCAGCAGTGTGATCAAAAAGCCCCTATATGAGCATGATGAATGGTCAAAAATGGTGCTGGGGGTTGTGGCGTTTTCAATTTGGGCGATCATCGGCTATCTCTGTACCGTATTAAATGCGAAATATTGGCTGTGGGCGGCATCTTGTTCATTGGCGGTCAGCTTATGTATTGGTAGTGCATTACCAAATAACACTATTGATTCGAAGTTACCGCAGAATTTTATTCATCAAAATCATGATCTCTTGATGAACAGTCAATATTTGATGGCAAGTAACGTCGGCGTAGCTGCGGGGCTGGCATGGGAAACCAAAAATTCCAATATTTATCTCTATAATAGCAGCGGTGAATTAACTTATGGCTTGGAATACCCAGACAGTGCGCATCGTTTGGTTAAACCGGATGAATTTGCTGCATGGCTGGCAAAAGCTCGCCAAGAAGGGCAGGTCACCGTGGTGTTCTTGTTAGGTAAAAAAGAAGGGTTGCCAGACATTCCGAAGCCGGATGAAGTCATTAAGAATTCCCGTATGGCGATAGTGGTTTACCATAAACAATGATAGCGCAATTACTTCTATTACTTCTTGTCAGTGTGTTGACTTGCATTGGGCAAATAGCCCAAAAGCAAGCGGTCGTCGTTTGGCAAGGAGACAAACATAATAAAGCCGCATCCGCCATTCGTTGGCTGGTGCTGGCGGTATTAATGTTGGGATTGGGAATGCTGTTTTGGCTAAAGTTATTGGAAACAATGCCACTCAGTATTGCCTACCCGATGCTCAGTATTAATTTCGTTTTGGTCACATTGATAGGGCAATTTGTCTACCATGAGCAAACGGGGCTAAACCACTGGCTCGGGGTTGCCTCAATCATGATGGGAATACTACTGATGAGTATAAGTGTATGAATAAAGGATACTTATGGGTACTCGGTAGTGCGCTATTAGTCACCGTCGCACAGCTCAGCCTGAAAGCGGGAGTTGTTGAGCTTCCATCGTTCTCTCTAGGTTGGCACTGGTTGCAGCTAGAATGGCTGGCAGATAATGCGGCAAGTTTAGGGGTTATCTTTGTCGGGTTAGTCTGCTATGCGTTATCGATGCTGTGTTGGCTATTTGCGTTAAAATATATCGCGCTTAATAAAGCCTACCCGCTTATCAGCCTCAGCTATGTTTTCGTTTACATATTGGCGGTGGTGTTGCCATGGTTCAATGAACCCGCAACGGCGTTAAAAGCGGCGGGGATTGCATTTATTCTGCTAGGCGTATGGCTGATCAGTCGACCTTCTAAGCCTTTAACGAAAAAAGCTAAATAGCATCAGATAATTAGCCTTAGGTGTTTATTTTTTATGCGCTGTACTGTTGATCATTGTACATTATAGTCTCGCGTATTAAGATATCACTTAAGGTTATTATTTTGGGGTTATCTATGCCCGCTGGTTATCTATAAGGTACGCTATGATAGTGAATCTCAAATACCTACCATTGCTGTGTTGCCTCGTGTTGATTGGCTGCTCTTCATCCGTAAAACGGACGTCAGCACCGCCAATGAAAACCCAATTGTCTGATCCCATAATGACTATCGCGCAGCTCAAAGACCAGCTAAGCCAGTGGTATGGCACGCCGTATCACTATGGCGGCATGAGCCAAAATGGTGTGGATTGTTCGGGTTTTGTCTATCGAACATTCAGTGATCGCTTTGCGATTGAAGTCCCGCGTACGACGGTTGACCAAACGCGTTTAGGTACGCGTATTGATAAATCGGATTTAATGCCGGGTGACCTTGTATTTTTTAAAACGGGATCAGGGGAAAACGGTCTGCATGTTGGGATTTACGATACTGACAACACATTTATCCATGCATCTACCAGTAAAGGTGTGATACGTTCATCGATGGATAATAGCTATTGGCGAAAAGTGTTTTGGCAGGCACGGCGCATCTAATTTCGCTTCATTCCTCATTAATTCTTCAGTGATTATGCTATCTTAGGAGCAAGTTTTGCTTTTAGGATAGCCGAATGTCTACATTACGTTTATTTATTTCTGAATCCTTCGATCCTTGGTTTAATTTAGCGGTTGAAGAAACCATTTTTCGTCAAATGTCAGCTGATCAACGCGTGATGTTCTTATGGCGGAATGCCGATACGGTGGTCATCGGTCGCGCTCAAAACCCATGGAAAGAGTGTAACACTCGTAAAATGGAACAAGATAATGTTCGATTAGCGCGTCGTAGCAGTGGTGGCGGGGCTGTATTTCAAGATTTAGGCAATACCTGTTTTACCTTTATGGCAGGGAAACCGGAATATGATAAAACCATTTCAACGCAAATTATTGTGGATGGGCTGGCAAAAGTCGGGATCCACGCTGAAATTTCTGGGCGTAATGATTTAGTACTCGAAACTGAAAATGGTCCACGAAAAATTTCAGGCTCAGCCTACCGTGAAACTAAAGATCGTGGCTTTCACCACGGTACTTTACTGATTAATACCGATTTAAGTCGTTTAGCAAATTACCTCAATCCTGATCCTAAAAAACTGCAAGCCAAAGGGATTACGTCAGTACGTTCTCGCGTTGCCAACTTAAATGAGCTAGTACCGGATATTTCTCATGAAAAAGTGTGCGAAGGGATCATAAATAGCTTCTTTAGTTATTATGGTGAAACCGTCGAACCGGAATATATTTCACCGGAAAAACTCCCTGATTTACCTAATTTTGCAGAGACATTTGCGAAGCAAAGTAGCTGGGAATGGAACTTTGGGCAAGCGCCTGCTTTTAGTCACATGGCGGATACCCGATTCCCATGGGGCGGTATTGAGTTTCATTTTGATATTGAAAAAGGCGTGATCACGCGCTGCCAATTTTTCACCGACAGTCTCGATCCATCGCCATTAGAATGGTTAAGTCAGCAATTGGTGGGGCAAGTTTACCAAACGGAAACCATCCGTCAGTTAATGAAACAAATGAAGACGCTGTGGCCCGCGTTGACGGAACAGTTTGCAGATTTAGAAAACTGGCTCGTTAACGAACTGAGATAAAAAAAGAGCCGATGATTATCGGCTCAAAATATAGATTTCGTTGGAATGGGTGTTTGAGGGTGTAACGAAAATCTAATGTGCGCTTAATGATGGCAATTGCAAGTCATAAAAGTTTTGCATTCTGGTAACTCACCCGCTTGACGGAATTTAGCAGGGGTAGTATCAAAATGTTTCTTGAAAATACGCGTAAATGTGGCTTGAGAGCTAAAGCCATATTGCAACGCGATATCTAGAATAGGTAAGTTGCCTTCACGTAATGATTTAGCGGCTTCTAGCAGGCGACGTTTACGAACATATTCGCCTAGCGTGCAGCCCTTAAGTTCTTTAAATACACGCTGCAAATGCCATTTCGAATATCCGCTTTTATCCGCGATAGTATCGATTTTGATGCCTTCATTGCGTTGTAATTGGCTTTCAAGCCATCTAATGATTTCATTGACTACACTTTCTGACATATCTACCTCCTACTCTAGTAGGCTATTGTTCATTAATAACTAATAATAACTCATGAAATTATGGTCTATTCTTCCTTTTTTTCCGATATATCGATAGGCTAATCGTGCGGTTTTTGAATGAGAATAACTATTGTTACGATAGTTTTCATTGAAATGCGAAAAACTATACATACATAGATGAATGTTAATTTATCTTTTAATTCAATTGATTATGATTATTTTTCTGGATAAAAATAGCTTTATTTAGGCTGTTAATAGACTTATTCAAATTTATTGTTGGTGCTGTTCTATTTTATTAACCAAGTAAATTATTGAAATTTTATTTGATGTTATTATGAACAAAATAACTCAAGGTAATATAACAATTAACAGGAAATTCCGAGGTAAATTGTTTTCTTAACAATAGTGCGATGTATTGAAAGGTTCATTTACCCATGAAATTTAAGATTGGGGTAAATGAACCTGATTTCAATATGTAGTTACTTATTAATTACCACTGATAATTCACATTCCAATAAAAATTACGACCTTCCTGTGGTACGCCCATAGAAGAGACATAGTTTCTATCAAACGCATTCTTCAGGGTCAGGGTGGTATTTAGCCCTTTGACAAATTGGTCGGCTTTGTAGTTTACGTAAAAGTCATGTACGCCATAACCTGCATATTGAATCACTTCACGGTGTTTGCGATCTAACCCGTTCTCTGTATTTTGGTTTGATGATTGATATTGTGAGTTCCCCATGAATTTAGTTTTTGCGGTAAATTCACCGGACCAACCCACGTTGACGTCACTGTTTGCAATTGGTGCATTGAAACGCATTATCAGTGTTTCAGGGCGAATGGCCGATAGGGAATAATGCGTATCATTTTCTCGCCCGTCAGTGATATTGTGGTTGATATTGAAGTCAAACCACTCATTTGAATATCGAATGTGGCTATCAAACCCGGATATTGTCGCAGATGGAATATTCTCCAAGAATATTTGCGATGGGAACCAGTTTCCACTGACCTTCTTAAAATCACCACTGGTCACGATGTGATTTTTTGACTTTGTATGGAAATAAGTTGAGCCAATTTGCAGTTCATCACCCTGCAAAACAAAATTATCAAAACTGAAAGTGAATCCAGCCTCAACCGTTTTATTTGTCTCCGGTTTTAAATCGGGTGATGGGCGGAAATCAGAGACAAGACCGAGTAGGGGAACAGTAAAATGGTTAGAGTTATTGTAGAGTTCAGAGAGACGTGGGGCACGATAACTTTCGGCATAGGATGAATGTAATTTGACCCAACTCGTTGGTGTGACGGTAGCGGCAAAACGCGATGACCAATTATTGTGCTGCTGTTTGCCAACATTTTCACGTGCAGTTTTGTAATGGGTAAAACGGGTTCCCGCAGACAAAGTCACAGGCACGCTTTTTAAGCTTACATCATCGATTAACCACGCAGAAGCATTCGAAATCTCGGCTGGAGGGTAGCTTATAGCGTATTCATTAGACTTCTGATGTTGCTGAACATAATCAATTCCACTTTGAATATGGTGACTTATACGTGGCGTATGAATAGAAAAGTCATTAGAAAACTGACTTCCATAGGTGTATTGATTACGCGTTTCAGTGTCATAACTGTATGACGTAAAAATGTTTGATTTTTTCTGTAAATCTAATTGTGAAAGATGAAGGTTGGTGTAATAAAGTGACCAATTTGCCTGCCAATTCAATGGATTATTAGGTGTGAAATTTTGGTCAATGATAATGTCTTTTTGTATGGTTTCCCTCTGGTGAGGGGAGTTTTTAAATTTAGGTTGACGGGTGTCAATGACTTCTGGTTGTTTTAAGTCAATGGCATCATTGCGGTATTCTTTGTAATGCAAACCGATAGAATAGGCGGGAAGCGCATACCACGTTGTTTTGAATAACCAGTTATGCACTGATTCTCGATGGTCATACTTATTGGAAACAGGCGATCCAGCTAGCTGTTTTTTCCGTTGGGTGTAACTGATTACGCCATCTAGTGGACCTAAACGCCCTAAAAGCGTGGCTCCCGCATGATAACTGGGGTCATTGCGATTCATTCCACCGAATAAACGACCACCAAATTTTCGGTCGGGCTTAAGAATATCCGATGGCGTTAACGTTTTGATGGAAATAGTTCCAGCCAGTGCGCCGCTTCCATGTTGTACAGAAGACGCGCCTTTATGAATGTAAGTTTTGCTGATCAATGATGGATCAATGAAGGTGGCATCAAATAAGCCCGAATAAAAATCTTGGGGAACATTATCCACCATAATTTTTACGCCACGTGAATCGTAGCCTCGCATCTGCACTGACTGCCCATAGGTACTACCTGCTCCAGTCACAAAAATGCCCGCTTGACCCTTTAACAAATCGAGAGCAGATGAGGCAGTTTGTTGTTCTGGTGCCGTAGTATCAATGACCTCAAATTGTTCGGCAACGGCAAATTTTTCGTTATTTAGAGGGGTAGTGGTTACGTGGATCACGTCGTTAGCGGCTAAGGTACTGAATCCAGTCATAGCAAGGGCGACGGCTAATGTTGATAAAGAAAATACTTTGCTGTGTGAAGCATCTGAAGTTGATGCTGATCTCAATGTAAACGCCATTAGGAAATCCTTTCCTGAGTAATATGATTCTGGCTACCGAGATAATAAAAAATATCAGAGGTGGCTTATAGTTAAAAACGAGAATCATTATCGATAATAAAATGGCGGAATCAAGTATTTTTTAGTTAATAATACTGAGTTTTTCAAAATAAATAGTTAATTATTTCTTTAGATGAATGTGTTTGCAGTGAGTTATTTAGAGGGCAAATGAAAATAAGCGCTTTAGATTGAAAATAAGCTAAAGCGCAGGTGTCATTTTTGGATGAAAAGGTTATTTAAAGCGGAAGTTAACTGCGTCAGCCAGTATTTCAATCAATTGTTCAGTGTCCTCCCAACCCAAACATGGATCGGTAATTGATTGACCATAAACTAGAGGCTGATCTGCACAGATTTTTTGATTGCCTTCTTTTAAGAAGCTTTCTGCCATCACACCACTAATTGCTGTTGAGCCTTGCTTAATCTGTTGAGCGATATCTTGCGCTACATCTAATTGGCGACGATGAATTTTCTGGCAGTTACCATGGCTGAAGTCCACCACTAAATGCTCAGCTAAACCAAACTCATTTAATTTTTCACAAGCTTGTGAAATGTACTGCGCTTCATAGTTAGGCTTCTTGCCACCACGCATAATGATATGCCCATGAGGGTTACCACTGGTTTGGTAGATTGTCATCTGCCCGCTCTTATCTGGTGATAAAAACATATGCTGCGCTTTGGCGGCACGAATAGCATCAATAGCGATATTGATATTACCATCGGTACCATTTTTAAAACCAACAGGGCAGGAGAGCGCTGATGCCATTTCACGATGGATCTGGCTTTCGGTGGTACGAGCGCCAATCGCTCCCCAGCTAATTAAGTCCGCAATATATTGTCCTGTCACCATGTCGAGGAATTCAGTAGCGGTTGCTAATCCTAATTGATTAACTTCAATCAAAAGCTTGCGCGCTAAACGAATGCCGGTGTTCACTTGGCATGAGTTATCAAGGTGCGGGTCAGAAATTAAACCTTTCCAGCCCACAACGGTACGCGGTTTTTCAAAATAGGTGCGCATGACAATTTCTAAGCGATCTTGATATTTTTGGCGTAACGTATTTAGCTTATTAGCGTATTCAATTGCGGCATCAATGTCATGAATAGAGCAAGGACCTACAATCACCAGCAAACGCGGGTCTTCACCTGATAGGATCTTTTCAATTCGTTTACGTGACGCTGTCACGTTATCGGCGATTGCTTGGGATATCGGAAATTCCTCAGCGAGTGTTTGTGGCGTAATTAAACTGTCCACTCGCTGAGTTCGTAACTCATCTGTTTTATGCATTTTGTTTCTCAAAACTTTTACTCGGCTGAGCCTTTTTGTACAGCCGTATTAGTGACTAAGGTCACAATAAACGAAACTGGCTCAAATTCAAACCACCAACTTGGGTTGAATGAATAATTTTTTATATTTTATTTTGCTAAAAAATACGACGCTGTAATCCCATCGTATCAATCACTTTGGCTGAAATTTCTTCAACAGAGTAGTTGGTAGTATTTAAGTAATTGATTTTATTCTGTCTAAATAGCGCTTCTACTTCAGCAATTTCAATACGACACTGGCGAAGCGAGGCGTAACGGCTATTTTCTCTGTGTTCTTCACGAATTGCGGCAAGGCGTTCAGGGCTGATAGTTAAACCAAAAAGTTTATGGGTATAGGGACGTAATGCGGCAGGCAGCTGTAAATTGTCCATATCATCGGCAGTGAATGGGTAGTTGGCGGCTTGTATGCCAAATTGCATCGCTAAATATAAGCTTGTTGGTGTTTTACCGCAGCGAGAGACGCCAATTAAGATTACTTGAGCTTGTTCAAGGTTACGTAATGAAATGCCATCATCATGAGCGAGGGTATATTCAATTGCTGCAATACGGGCATCATATTGATTCATATTTTGCATGGATAACCCGTGAGTACGATTGAGTTTTGGCTCCGGTTCTAACCCGACTTCTCGCTGTATTGGGGCGACCAAACTTTGCACAATATCCTGACAAAATCCTGCACTTTGAGTGATGATTTCTTTCACTTCTGAGGAAATTATTGAATAAAACACCAGTGGACGAAGGGCTGTTTCAGCATAAATAGTGTCAATTTTTTGTTTAATTTCAAGCGCTCGTGCTTGCGTGGTAACAAACGGTAAAGTGTAAGAAATAAAGGATAATGGAAATTGAGATAAGACGGCGTGCCCTAACGTTTCAGCTGTGATTGCGGTGCCATCAGAGATAAAAAAAACGGTACGTTGAACTTGGCTGGCATTTTTACTCATAGAATTTAATTCGCTCATAACTGGCTTCTTTTTATCGTATTTTTTCTGAGTTTTGGAAAATATTGTAAGTGAATAAACATTTAAAAATCATTTATGGGGGGAAGTATAGACAAATTTTGAACAATTTTTAGAACAAAAAAATTTTATTAATTGATGGAACGATTCACCAGTCCATCTTCCCATAACGTCTGTGCTAGTCTATTCGCGAGGCGAATTTTCGCCAACGAGATTTTTTACGATTTGTTGTCTGTCACTAAATTGCTATAAAAGGATCGCTTTCAATGTCCACAAATGGCCTTACTCCGTGTAATGTACTTTGGTATAACCAATTAGGGATGAACGATGTTGACCGTGTTGGAGGCAAAAACGCTTCCCTCGGTGAAATGATCACCAACTTGTCCGATCTTGGTGTATCCGTACCAAACGGTTTTGCGACAACCGCACAGGCGTTTAATGATTTTCTGGAGCAGAGCGGTGTAAACCAGCGTATTTACAACCTGCTAGATGAAACGGATATTGATGATGTGAACCAACTGGCGGCAGCCGGTGCTCAGATCCGCCAATGGGTGATTGATACCCCATTGACGCAAGCATTAGAGCAGGATATTCGTGAAGCTTTCCTTCAATTATCTGAAGGTGAAGCCGAAGCGTCATTCGCTGTTCGCTCATCAGCAACCGCTGAAGATATGCCTGATGCCTCATTTGCTGGGCAGCAAGAGACATTCCTCAACGTTCAAGGGATTGATGCGGTATTGGTTGCCATTAAACATGTATTTGCGTCGCTGTTTAATGACCGTGCTATTTCTTATCGTGTACACCAAGGCTACGACCATCGTGGCGTCGCGTTATCTGCGGGTGTACAACGAATGGTGCGTTCTGACCTCGCTTCTTCCGGCGTTATGTTTACTATCGATACTGAGTCTGGTTTTGACCAAGTCGTGTTTATTACCTCCGCATATGGTCTCGGCGAGATGGTGGTACAGGGCGCGGTAAACCCAGATGAGTTCTATGTCCATAAACCAACCCTGCAAAATAATAAGCCTGCGATTGTACGTCGTACATTAGGCTCTAAAAAATTGCAGATGGTCTATGCCGACAGTAAAGAGCACGGTAAACAAGTGAAGATTGAAGATGTGCCAGAAGCACTACGCAATCGTTTCTCTTTAGCCGATCACGAAGTGGAAGAGCTGGCTCGTCAAGCTTTACAGATCGAAAAACACTACGGTCGTCCAATGGATATCGAATGGGCAAAAGATGGTCATAATGGTCGTCTATATATTGTTCAAGCGCGTCCGGAAACCGTTCGTTCTAACCAACAGGTTATGGAGCGTTATAAACTGAAAGACCAAGGGCAGGTCTTAGTTGAAGGTCGTGCAATCGGTCATCGCATTGGCGCAGGTTCGGTTAAAGTCATCCATAACTTAAGTGAGATGGATAGAATTCAGCCGGGTGACGTATTAGTGACGGACATGACGGACCCCGATTGGGAACCTATCATGAAAAAAGCGGCTGCTATCGTAACAAACCGTGGCGGTCGTACTTGCCATGCGGCGATCATCGCGCGTGAGCTTGGTATCCCTGCCGTTGTTGGTTGTGGTGATGCAACTGAACGCCTGAAAGAAGACCAAGATGTCACTATTTCTTGTGCTGAAGGGGATACTGGCTTTGTTTATGACGGTAAATTGGCGTTTGAAATCCACAGTTCAGAAGTGAACGACATGCCTGATTTGAACGTCAAAATCATGATGAACGTCGGTAACCCAGACCGTGCATTTGATTTTGCGTGTTTACCAAACGAAGGTGTTGGCTTAGCGAGACTCGAATTTATCATCAACCGCATGATAGGTGTTCACCCAAGAGCACTGCTAGAGTTCGATGCTCAGACGCCAGAATTACAAGCAGAAATCCGCAATATGATGGTCGGCTATGACGACCCTGTTGAATTCTACGTTAGCAAGCTGACGGAAGGGATTTCAACACTCGCTGCAGCATTCTGGCCAAAACGCGTGATCGTGCGTTTATCTGACTTTAAATCCAATGAGTATGCCAACCTCGTTGGTGGCGATAAATATGAGCCGAAGGAAGAGAACCCTATGTTGGGCTTCCGTGGGGCGGGGCGTTATGTGTCAGATAGCTTCCGTGCATGTTTTGCACTGGAGTGTGAAGCCGTTAAACGCGTTCGTAATAAGATGGGTCTGACTAACGTTGAAGTTATGATTCCGTTTGTTCGCACAGTAGCACAAGCCGAGTCGGTGGTTGCTGAGCTGGCAAAACATGACCTGAAACGTGGTGAGAATGGCTTAAAAGTGATTATGATGTGTGAAATCCCATCTAACGCACTGCTAGCTGATCAGTTCCTTGAACATTTCGATGGCTTCTCCATTGGTTCTAACGACATGACTCAGTTAACCCTCGGTCTTGATAGAGACTCTGGTGTTGTATCTGAATTGTTTGATGAACGTAATGATGCGGTTAAGGCAATGTTGTCAATGGCAATTAAGGCTGCGAAGCGTCAGAACAAATATGTCGGTATTTGTGGGCAAGGCCCATCAGACCACCAAGATTTTGCACAATGGCTGGTGGATGAGGGCATTGATAGCTTATCGTTGAACCCAGACACAGTAGTGCACACTTGGCTAACAATCGCTGGAAATCAATAATTTAATTATTCATTTTTAGATTGTTCATTATAAGAAGGTCGGTAAATAATTATTATTTGCCGACCTTTGTTTATATATAGAGACAACCTATTACAGCGATAGAATTAAACTCAATGTAAGTTTAATTTACGTAAATATTCATAATATATTATTCAGATTTTCAGCAAAATAAAACTATAGTCTCATAAATGGATTCATTATTAATGTTAAATAAAAAGTTATTAAATAATTAAAACCATTAAATCCATTACTCTAATTATGCGTAATTACGTATAGAGAGAGTAATTGGAATATTATATTAACTATGCAACAGAGAAGCGGAGTTTGGGGGAGATAGAGATAAAAAAAAAGCCTATCATGGGCTGACAGGCAAAGACTACACACAGCAATTTGGTTAAGTAAGTCACGTTAGAAATTAAATAACATAACTTATTAATTCGTTATCGAAGAGATATTAACAGGGATATATTAAACTGTTTAAATAAGTTAATCACTCGGAACACTCTTAATACCATATTACTTATTGTTCCCAAATGATTATTCATTCGATGTGGAGAATATTAACATAATTAAAGATAAAAACTAACAGTAGTGTGTTAAATATTGTTTCTAAATATTAATGAGAATAGATAGTCGAGAAAACATGTCCAAAATGAAACATGTTTTCTCGAATTAAATGAAATTTATTTCTTCATTAAGAATTCTTCTTCAAGGAATTTTTCGGTGGCTTCTAAATTTTCACTTGGTGGTGCCACTTCATTCATCCACGCTTTGAGCAGGCTATACGAGACAGCCAGCACCACAGGACCAATGAATAAGCCAATCATACCGAATGATAAGATACCGCCGATAACTCCCACTAAAATAAGCACCATAGGAAGATCTGCACCCATTTTAATTAGCCAAGGTCGTAGCACTCCATCCATAGTGGCAACCACTGCCGCCCAAACCCCGAGAATAATTGCCCAGGTAGTATCTCCCGTCCAAAATAGCCACAGAACGGAAGGTACCATGACTAATAGTGGGCCAAGTTGTGCAACACAGCAGATAAAAATCAAGACCGTTAAAATGGCAGCATAGCTAATACCCGATAGAGCAAGACCAACCCCACCCACAATGGCTTGAATTAACGCAGTAACAACTACGCCAAGTGCGACTGCACGAATAGATTGTGCTGCAAGTACCACAGCCGCATCGCCGCGGATGCCCGCAAGACGTACAGCAAAGTGACGAACACCGATTGTCACCAGCTCGCCTTTATAATAGAGCAGCCCACTAAACAGCAGCATCAATACGAGGTGGAATAAGAAGCGGCTGGCACTAACGGCCTGCGTTGCAAACCATCCTGCGGCTTGACCGAAATAAGGTTGTACTTTAGCCAATAACGCATTACCACCACTTGCTACTAAACTGTGCCAAGCGTAATACAGTTTCTCTCCGACCATAGGCACTTGATTCAGCCACTCTAAATCCGGCAAGGTGATACTGGCCGGTGACTTCGCCAATTCGATAAGCGGCGCACTGTTTTGAATAATGCTGCCAATCAAAATACTGGTTGGAATAACAAAAAGAAGGAAGATCAGTAGAACCATGGTCAGCGAAGCAAGCCAGCGCTTATTCCATAGGCGTGCTTGTAGTCGTAAGAGAATTGGCCAAGTAGCAATCACCATCATCCCCGCCCATACGAATCCTAAAATAAATGGGCTTAAGACCCAAAAACAGGTCGCTATCATAAAGATAATGGAGAGCAGTCCAAGGACGAGTTTGGGTAAATCCAAACGTTTTTGCGATTTTTCCATTAATGATCAATCCTTAACAAATGAAAATTCTGTGGGGTTAGGGCTTTTACAGGTGAAAATAGTGTAATTATTTTTCATGCTTAAAAGAAACAATATTGTGATATGGTTTTACTGACAATGTCACCGGCAGATGCGCTATCTTTACAGGCTGCGAGGGAACACTCTCCAATAAACCTTGTGCCTATTGTGCTACTTAAACTAAAGATAGTACATAACGACAAATGCGATTACTCAACAACAAGAGTCATGATTAATAATGATCCCGCGTATATCTGAAGCACCACATCTTAGTCAGTTAGCTATCCAATTTCTGCACGAGCTACAACAGCAAGGTTTTACTGGTGATACTGGCACCAGCTACGCTGAGCGTTTATCCATGGCGACTGACAACAGCATTTACCAACTATTACCACAAGCTGTCATCTTCCCGCGTTCCAGCGCTGACGTACAAATCATTACGCGCGTCGCAGGGCAAGACAAATACCGTGAATTAAGTTTCACGCCACGCGGCGGGGGAACGGGCACTAATGGGCAATCACTCACCGAAGGGATTGTAGTGGACATGTCCCGCTATATGAATCGAATTTTAGAAATCAACCCAGAACAGGGATGGGTAAAAGTTGAAGCTGGCGTGATTAAAGACCAACTCAACCAATTTCTAAAACCGTATGGCTACTTTTTCTCTCCGGAGCTATCCACAAGTAACCGTGCGACATTGGGCGGGATGATCAACACAGATGCTTCTGGACAGGGATCATTAGTGTATGGCAAAACGTCAGACCATGTTTTAGGGGTTAAAGCGATGGTTTTGGGTGGCGCTTGCCTTGATACTCGCGCTATGCCTATCGAACTCGCCCAAACGATTGCGTTAGAGGATTCAGTCGAAGGGCGTATCTATAAAACTGTACTTGAACGCTGCTTAGAGCAACGTCCGTTAATTGAAGAAAAATTTCCAAAACTAAACCGATTTTTAACGGGCTATGACTTACGCCATGTTTTTAATGATGACCTTACTCAGTTTGATTTAACGCGAATTTTAACAGGGTCTGAAGGCTCGCTGGCGTTTATTACGGAAGCCACGTTGGATATTACGCCGCTACCGAAAGTGCGCCGTTTGGTGAACGTCAAATATGATTCGTTTGAATCCGCATTGCGTAACGCACCATTTATGGTGCAGGCGCAAGCACTCTCGGTAGAAACTGTCGACTCGAAAGTTTTGAATCTTGCGAAAGAAGATATTGTTTGGCACTCCGTAAAATCGCTGATCACCGATGTACCGAATAAAGAGATGCTTGGGCTGAACATTGTTGAGTTTAGTGGCGATGATGCAGATGAAATCAATCGTTTGACTGATAGCTTATGCCAGCGCCTTGATGAATTGATGGCGAGTCAGCAAGCGGGCGTGATTGGCTACCAAGTTTGTCATGACCTTGCTGATATTACTCGTATCTATAATATGCGCAAAAAAGCGGTGGGATTATTGGGTAACAGCAAAGGTGCCGCGAAACCCATCCCATTTGTTGAGGATACCTGTGTACCACCGGAGCATCTTGCGGATTATATCGAGGAATTCAGAGCGCTACTGGATAGCCATAAACTAAATTATGGGATGTTTGGTCATGTGGATGCAGGTGTTTTACACGTTCGCCCAGCATTAGATATGTGCGACCCTCAGCAAGAAATGTTAATGAAGCAAATTTCGGATGAAATTGTTACTTTGACTGCAAAATATGGCGGCTTACTGTGGGGGGAACACGGTAAAGGCTTCAGAGCGCAATATAGCCCAGAATTCTTTGGTGAAGTGCTTTACGGTGAGCTGCGTAATATTAAGGCGGCATTTGATCCCTATAACCGTTTGAACCCCGGAAAAATTTGTCCACCTGCGGGTATCGATGCCCCAATGAAACAGGTGGATGCAACCAAACGCGGCACATACGATCGTCAAATCCCAATTCAAATACGCCAAGAGTTCCGAGGTGCGATGGATTGTAACGGCAACGGGCTTTGTTTCAACTTTGATGTAAAAAGTCAAATGTGCCCATCGATGAAAATTAGCCGCCAGCGCGTGCATTCACCGAAAGGTCGTGCAACGTTAGTTCGAGAATGGCTGCGTTTATTGGCGGAGCAGGGCGTTACACCAGAGCAAATTGAAAAAGGCGTGAAAAGCGAGTCTCCATCGTTACGTGGGTTGATTGAAAAAACGCGTAACTCATGGCGGGCGAAGCAAGGGGATTATGATTTCTCCCATGAAGTAAAAGAGTCAATGTCTGGGTGTTTAGCCTGTAAAGCGTGCTCGACTCAGTGCCCCATTAAAATTGATGTGCCGTCTTTCCGGGCAAAATTTCTTGCGCTATATCATAGCCGTTACTTGCGACCAGTTCGTGACCATATTGTGGCGAATGTGGAAGCTAGTGCTCCGTTAATGTCAAAAGCACCGGGCGTTTTTAACTTCTTCTTGCGTCAAACGGTGGTTCAGAAACTGAGCGAACACACTATTGGTATGGTGGATTTACCGTTATTTTCTCAACCGACGCTGAAACAGGAGTTATCAGGGCATGCAGCGACCTCCCTGACATTAGAACAACTTGAAGGAATGTCTGCTAGCCAGCGCGAAAAACATGTGCTCGTGGTGCAAGACCCGTTCACTAGCTACTATGATGCAAAAGTGGTGGTGGATTTTGTTCGTCTGATCGAAAAGTTAGGCTATAAGCCTGTGTTACTCCCATTCTCACCGAATGGCAAAGCACAACATATCAAAGGTTTCTTAAGCCGTTTTGCGAAAACTGCACGTAAAACATCAGACTTTTTAAATCGTGTTGCTAAACTGCAATTACCGATGGTGGGTGTCGACCCTGCATTGGTACTGTGTTATCGCGATGAATATCATGAAATTTTAGGTGAGGAGCAATGCCAATTTACGGTAATGCTGGCTCATGAATGGCTAATCTCATTACCGGAACAAACCAAAAATGACGGAACTGATGAGCAGCCTTGGTATCTCTTTGGTCACTGTACCGAATCAACGGCATTACCCAATAGCGCCAACCAATGGGCTGCACTGTTTTCCCGTTACGGGCGTAAACTCACTAATGTGAGTGTTGGATGCTGTGGAATGGCGGGAACTTATGGTCATGAAGTCGCTAACCTTGAGAATTCAAAAGGTATTTACAATCTATCGTGGAAACCTGCGATAGAAAAACTACCCCTAGAACGCTGCTTAAGTTCGGGATATTCTTGTCGTAGCCAAGTAAAACGAATGGAAAAAACGGCAATCAAACACCCAATTCAAGCCTTACTGGAGATTGTTTCATGATTTGGAAGCGTCAATTTAACTTGCAACAAATGGCGGCAATGGCTGAAAGCTGTATGTTAGGCCATATAGGGATTGAAATTACAGGCTTTGGTGATGACTACCTTGAAGGTACCATGCCAGTCGACCATCGCACCAAACAGCCTTTTGGTTTGCTACACGGTGGTGCTTCGGTTGTATTGGCTGAATCCTTAGGTTCAATCGCAGGCTACCTATGCAGTGAAGGTGATCAACGTGTAGTTGGTGTGGAAATTAACGCAAACCATATTCGTGCAGCGCGAGAAGGTGTGGTGAGAGGTGTATGCAAACCGATTCATCTAGGGCGCCGTCAGCAAGTGTGGAATATCGAAATTTTTAACGAGAAAAACCAACTGTGTTGCACCTCCCGTTTAACAACTGCCGTATTGTTTGAATAATCAGCAGTTTGTTTCTTCTGATACCCTCAGTTTATTTGAGGGTATCAATCCTATATTTATCTTTCATATCAATTCTTTATAACTTATCTAATTTATTCATTCTCATTCAATGAATGTGGTACTAAACCGAATATCACTTTATTAATTTGTGTTATTTTTATGTACTCAATAATACATAAAAAACATTATCATGAATGAGATTTATTTCTTAATTATTAATTGGTTAGATATTTCCATAAACTAAAATCCTGTCAGTAAACCGTTCTCATCGCTATAACCTCTTAAAACAAATGGTTGAAGTCATATGGGTAATCATTACCATGTCATATAGAGAAGAAATCGCTGATAACAGGCTGAAAAACCATAAGAAAAGTGAGGTCAATATGACTGGTGGTGTAGAAACATTTTCATTGGATGAAAATTCATGGCAGGGCGTCAGCCTAACCCCAAGTGCCGCTAAACAGATCAATAAGTTAGTTCTTCAAACACCGAATAGTAAAGGTCTATCCCTCGGCGTGAAACAGTCGGGATGTGCAGGTTTTGGATACGTCTTCGAGATGATTGAAAACCCAACCGATGACCACTTAGTGTTTGAACTCGATGGCGCACACTTGTATGTGCCTAAAAAAGCAATGCCATTCATTGATGGCACGGTAGTGGATTATGTCCAAGAAGGGCTTAACCATATTTTTAAATTTAATAACCCGAAAGCTCAACATGCCTGTGGGTGTGGTGAAAGCTTCGGCGTTTAACTTGTGAAGCTAGATTATGTCTCAGAGCAATGTAGAAGTTGGCGAAGATGTTCAAAGCTGGCTTGATGAAAAACGTTATAAAGAAGGCTTTTTTACCCAAGTTGCCACCGATGAGATGGCAAAAGGGCTAAATGAAGAGGTGGTTCGTGCTATTTCTGCGAAGCGTAATGAACCTGAGTGGATGCTGCAATTTCGTCTTGATGCCTTTAATCACTGGAAAGGCATGGAAGAGCCACACTGGCTGAAAGCCCATTATCCAAATTTGGATTACCAAGATTATAGCTATTATTCCGCGCCATCTTGCGGGTCGTGTGATGATGCCTGTGGTTCACAGCCAGGCGCGACACAATCAACAGGCGCTGCGGAAGAAGCGAATTACCTGACGAGCGAAGTGGAAGATGCCTTCAATCAGCTTGGTGTGCCTGTCCGTGAAGGCAGTAAAGTGGCGGTAGATGCGATTTTTGACTCCGTTTCTGTATCAACAACCTACCGTGGCGATTTAGCCAAACACGGGATCATTTTCTGCTCGTTCAGCGAAGCTATTCAAGAATACCCTGAGCTGGTTCAAAAATATTTAGGTAGCGTCGTCTCGAGCCACGATAACTTTTTTGCTGCACTGAATGCAGCCGTGGCATCGGACGGAACTTTTGTTTACATCCCGAAAGGGGTGCGTTGCCCTATGGAGTTATCGACTTATTTCCGTATTAATGCGGCAAAAACAGGGCAATTTGAACGCACAATATTAATTGCCGACGAAGGCAGTTATGTGAGTTACATCGAAGGGTGTTCAGCACCAGTGAGGGATAGCTATCAATTGCACGCAGCTGTTGTGGAAGTGATTATCCATAAAGATGCCGAAGTGAAGTACTCGACAGTTCAAAACTGGTTCTCGGGTGGTGATAGCGAAACGGGGGGAATTCTCAATTTCGTGACTAAGCGTGCCCTGTGCGAAGGGGAAAATTCCAAAATGTCATGGACACAATCCGAAACAGGTTCTGCCATTACGTGGAAATACCCAAGCGTGATTTTAAAAGGGGATAACTCTGTTGGGGAATTTTTCTCTGTCGCGCTGACCAACGGTAACCAACAAGCGGATACGGGCACCAAAATGATCCACATTGGCAAAAATACCCGCTCAACGATTATCTCAAAAGGGATTTCGGCAGGTAAAAGCCAAAATAGTTATCGTGGGCTCGTCAAAATACTTCCGAGTGCCCATAACGCTCGTAATTTTACCCAATGTGACTCCATGCTGATTGGTACCCAATGTGGCGCTCATACCTTCCCGTATGTGGAAGTGAAGAACAATACCGCGCAATTAGAACATGAAGCGACAACGTCGCGCATTGGTGAAGACCAGCTGTTTTATTGCTTGCAACGTGGGATCAGCGAAGATGACGCTATCTCAATGATTGTTAACGGCTTCTGTAAAGATGTTTTCTCAGAATTGCCACTAGAGTTTGCCGTTGAGGCACAAAAATTATTGGCTATCAGCTTAGAACACAGTGTGGGCTGATCCTAACCGAGTTTAGTTGCGCTTGAGCGCTAAAGGCATGTTGATATGTTAAGTATTAAAGATTTACATGTAAGTGTAGAAGGTAATGAAATTTTAAAAGGGCTGTCTCTGGAAATTAAACCGGGTGAAGTTCATGCGATTATGGGACCAAACGGTTCGGGTAAAAGTACTTTGTCCGCAACCCTAGCAGGCCGTGAAGATTACCAAATTGATAGTGGTGAAGTGACATTCAACGGTAAGGATTTACTTGAGTTAGATCCAGAGGAACGCGCGGGTGAAGGGATTTTTCTTGCATTCCAATATCCGGTTGAAATTCCGGGTGTGAGTAACCAATTTTTCCTGCAAACGTCAGTGAATGCGGTGCGCGAATATCGCCAGCAAGAGGCGTTAGACCGCTTTGATTTCCAAGATTTTATCGAAGATAAAATCGAATTGTTGGATATGCCACAAGACCTGCTTACTCGTTCAGTTAACGTAGGTTTCTCCGGTGGAGAGAAAAAACGGAATGACATTTTACAGATGGCAGCGTTAGAGCCTAAGTTATGTATTTTAGATGAAACCGATTCGGGTTTAGATATCGATGCGCTAAAAATCGTCTCCAATGGCGTGAATTCACTACGTACACCAGAGCGTTCATTTATTATCGTGACCCACTATCAGCGCATTTTGGACTATGTAAAACCTGATTTTGTTCACGTCCTGTATCAAGGAAAAATCATCAAATCCGGTGATTTCAGTTTAGCGAAAAAACTGGAGGAGCAAGGCTATGGCTGGCTTATTGACCAACAGTGAAAGAGCGGAAAAACGCGCTGCGGTTGATGCTTTAAATCAGCAGGCAATGTGCCGTTTTGAAACGCTATATGAGCAAGGATTAGGTGGAAAATCTCAGCACGCTAAAACCCATTGGAGCCTTGCTAAACACGTAGGGCTGCCCGCTTTTCGTCATGAAGACTGGCACTATACTCCGTTAAACAGTGTGTTAAATACCCACTACCGTTTTAGCTCACAAGAACAGCAGGCACCGCTAAGTGACGCACTCGCATTAGCTATCGATGCCTATCGTGTTGTGTTGGTGGATGGGCGCTACAATGCGGAACTGAGCTCTGTCGATACGGGGGAATTTCAAGTTTCTCTGCTCGATAGCCAAGACTGGCTACCAGATGCGGTGAACAGCGAGATTTTCTTACATTTAACGGAATGCCTAGCGGCTCAACCGCTTATCATCCAGTTAGCTGCCAATAAAGTTGCGACTAAGCCACTCTATTTACTGAATATCTCCAGTGGTAGCCATGATCCAAGCTCAATGAACATGAGCCAATATCGCTATCATTTGACTCTGGGGAACAATAGCCAGTCTCAAGTGATTGAACACTTTGTCAGTTTAGATGACCAAGCGCATCTTACTGGTGGGCGTTTAACGGTTGAAGTGGGTGATAACGCTCAGTTTACCCATTTCAAACTGATGACAGAAAACCCACAGGCGCAGCACTTTGCTCATAATGACATTGTGGTGGGGCGTGATAGCCAAGTGAAAAGTAGCTGCTTTTTATTAGGTGCAGGGCTAACTCGTCATCATACAAGTAGCCGTCTTGACGGTGAAAATACGGAATTCGAGTTAAACAGCCTGTTGTTGCCGCAAGGTAATGAAATTGCCGACACACGCAGCTATCTTGAACACAATGCGGGTTATTGTAATAGCCGACAGCTGCATAAAGTGATCGCCATGGATAGCAGCAAAGCGGTATTCAACGGGATGATCAAAGTTGACCCTAACGCGCTGAAAACAGACGGTCAAATGACTAACAATACCCTGTTACTGGGTGAAAAAGCGGAAATTGACACGAAGCCTCAACTGGAGATCTATGCTGATGACGTGAAGTGTGGTCATGGGGCAACGGTTGGGCGCATCGATGATGAGCAACTCTTTTATCTACGCTCTAGAGGGATTGATAGTCAAGCTGCTAAACAGATGATTATCAATGCATTCGCAGCTGAATTAACCGAATCTATTACCATCGATGGGTTAAAACAGGCCGTGATGGCGAATATTCATCAACGCTTAGCGGAGGTGTAAACCGATGTTATTTGATGTTGAATCGGTCAGGCAGGATTTTCCTGCCTTAGCGCAATCCGTGAATAACCATCCATTGGTCTATTTAGATAGTGCGGCGAGTGCTCAAAAGCCTCAGCAGGTTGTGGATGCAGAGAGTCAATTTACGTTGCATCAATACGCGGCAGTGCACCGTGGGGTTCATACGTTAAGCGCGAATGCCACCACGCTGGTGGAAAATGTTCGCCAAAAAGCCGCGGATTTTTTGCATGCGGCCTCCCCTGAAGAGATAGTGTTTGTCAAAGGGACGACGGAAGGGATTAACCTTGTTGCTAATAGCTTTGGGCGCCAGTTTATCCAGCAAGGTGATAATATTATTATCACTGAAATGGAGCACCATGCGAACATTGTTCCTTGGTTTATGTTGGCGCAAGAGCGTGGCTTTGAAGTCAGAATCCTGCCTATCCTTGAGGATGGTACCCTCGATGCCACTCAACTCGCACAACTCATCGATGTGCGTACAAAACTCTTCAGTTTCACTCATATTTCCAATGTGCTTGGTACCGTTAATCCGGTGAAAAAATTGATTTCACAAGCGCGTGAAATTGCAGGGAGGTATGGAAATAGGCTGACCATCCTCGTGGATGGTGCACAAGGGGCGATGCATCAACAGGTGGATGTACAAGCGCTAGATTGCGATTTTTATGTTTGTTCAGGCCATAAGCTATATGGACCAACCGGTATTGGGATCCTCTACGGCAAGAAGGCATTGCTTGAAAAAATGCCTCCTTGGGAAGGGGGTGGGGCGATGATCCGCCAAGTCAGCCTGAAAAAAGGAGTCACATTTGCGGACATTCCATGGCGATTTGAAGCTGGCACCCCAAATATTAGTGGTATCATTGGGTTAGGCGCAGCTTTAGACTATCTCAATGAGTTAGGATTAAGCGAAACTTTTACGTATGAAAAGCAATTGATGCAATATGCGACGGATTTGCTTAAGCAAGTGCCTTCCCTTTATTTATATGGGAATGACCAACGTGAAGGCGTGATAGCCTTTAATTTAGGTGAACATCATGCTTATGATGTTGGGGCATTTCTGGATAGATATGGGATTGCTATTCGTACTGGGCACCACTGTGCTATGCCATTAATGGAACATTATCAAGTTCCTGCGATGTGTCGGGCATCTATTGGTGTTTATACGACTAAGCAGGATATCGATGCTTTGTATAATGCGTTACTGCGTGTTAAACAATTACTTGGCTAGATACCGATGGTATATCGAAGTCACCGTATTGCAGCAAATAGAGATTGTAGCAGATAGAGAGAAGGAAATATTATGTCGGCGTTACCCGATGAAGCGAAGCTATTACGCAATTTTGCACGTTGCCAAGATTGGGAAGAACGCTATTTGTATATGATTGAACTGGGCGGGCGATTACCTGCGTTATCTGAAGCTCAACAGGTGGATGATAACTTGATAGCAGGTTGCCAAAGCCAAGTGTGGATTGATATGCAAAAACAACCGGATGGTCATGTTGTTCTTGCCGGAGATAGTGATGCCGCTATTGTTAAAGGGTTAGTGGCGATTGTGATTATTCTCTTTCAAGGAAAAACACCTGAACAGATCCTTGCTGTGGATGTAAAACACTTTTTCCAGCAATTGGCGCTTGAGCAGCATCTTACGCCTTCTCGGACTCAAGGTTTAAATGGCATGATTAAGTCGATTTTAGCGCGAGCTCACCAACTTCTTTAAGTACTCAGTGGGAAATTGTCGGAATTTCCCACACTTTTCTTTTCTTCCTATTATTTTTATCCTAGAAAATATACCTAAGTAACTCACTGTATTTTATTGCTAAACTAACAATGACGAGACAAAGTTAGCTCACATTCAAATTATTAGCAGACTAAAATATTTATTAAGTATTAAAGATATTCGAGATAGTTGCTATTATGAGCGATATTGTTTGAATTTTGTAATGAATCTTATTTTCCTTGGAGTAGGTATGAAAAGAGTTTTGACGGCGGTAAGTCTGTTTGTCATGAGTGCGGTGCTGGCACCAGCGCAGGCTAAAGATTATCCATTACCCAATAACAACACACGCCTGATCGGGGAAAATATCACCTATGTGGTGCCTAACGATGGGCGCCCACTGGAAGCTATCGCAAGCGACTATCAGATTGGTTTGTTGGCGATGTTAGAGGCGAACCCAGGAACAGACCCTTATTTACCTGAAGTGGGTAAGCCACTGATTATTCCTGCTCAAATGTTATTACCTTCGACACCGCGTACCGGTATCGTGATTAACTTAGCGGAAATGCGTCTTTATTATTACCCTGAAAATAGCCATAAAGTGGCTGTGTATCCGATCGGTATTGGTCAGCTAGGACGAGATACACCTGAAATGGTGACGTCCATTAGCCAATTGATTAAAGACCCTACATGGACACCAACCACCAATATCCGTAAACATTATGCACAGCAGGGTATCACACTCCCGGCGGTGGTACCTGCTGGTCCAGAAAACCCGATGGGGCTGTATGCCTTACGCCTGTCTTATGGTCGTGGTGAATACTTGATCCACGGTACTAACGCCAATTTTGGTATTGGTATGCGTGTTAGCTCTGGCTGTATTCGTCTACGCCCAGATGATATTAAAGCACTGTTTACTAACGTACCAAAAGGAACGCGCGTTCAAGTTATCGATCAGCCAGTTAAATATGCAAAAGAGCCAGATGGTAGCTATTACATTGAGGTGCATCAGCCATTGTCACGTAAAGACAGTGATGACCCACAGACAATGCCAATCAAGCTGACTGAAGATTTCCAAGCGTTTTTAGCGAGTAACCCAGGCATTGATAAAGCAAAAGTTCAAGCAGAGTTGTCTAGACGTTCAGGATTGCCAGTAAGGGTTAATGTTGGGGATGATTCAGAATCGATGAAACGCGATTATCAGCAATTAAAACCAATTGCGCCATTCACGATTACTCAACCACAACCTGTGTTTGAAGGAGAAGTGAAGTCTTCAATTCCTGCCAAATATCAGTCATTTAAAAGCTAATGACTGCCTACCTTAAATGAGTTTTGAAGTAAAAAATAAGGGCCTATAAAATAGGCCCTCAACAATAATTCAGCTATTAAGCTTTTCTAGATAACATCAAGCCGGACTTATTTTTTGTAAGTACGTACTTGGTTGTCCAGACGTTGGTTTGCACGAGCTGCTTCTTCTTGTGCAGTTTGTACATCAGAACGCAGAGACTGAACGTCGTTGCTCAGTTGGTCAACTTTACCGTTCAGAGTTTGCACGTCTGAAGAGAGCTTTTGCACTTCAGTGCTGTTAGAACAACCCGCCAGTAATGCTGAAGCTAATACGATAGAGCCCAGTACAATTTTAGTACGAATCATTATTTTACCCTCTAGATTGATTTATCTTGAAAATATAAAAGCAAGTAACCAAAAAATAGACTTAAGAGCGTTATCTTAAAGCTACCTCTATCCCTTTAAAACAACCTAATGTAAATTAGGGTATGGTACTTACTAAGTCTTATGCTAGTACGTAATTCAAAGTTTTGCTAGAAATACTTTATATTTAACAGGGTGAAAACGAATAAAAATTTCAATTAAGGGTTATTTAGTTTGAAATTTGAGCGAATGGTTATCGTTTTATGATTTATTTTGTAAATGCTTTGTAATCAAAATCTGGGTGAATTATATCTTCGCGGATCATAACGTAACTTATTGAAATTATGTTTCGCACGGATTGCTAAATTTCAGTTATTCCAGATAATAAAAAACCCTACTGCCGTGAAGCAATAGGGTTAATGTCACGCTAGATTATGCAGGACAACTGTGATGCAAGACAACTACAGAACATGTACTGATGAGGTATTTGTTGTACCACTTTGTACTAATGCTCCGGATACCATCACGACGGCATCACCTTCAACCGCTAAACCACTTTCCAACGCTGCACGTTTTCCTTCACGATAGAAATCATCTGTGGATTCGAAAGGACCCACGATCATCGGAATAACGCCTTTCACTAACAGTAACTGGCGAGCAGTTTCTTCGTTAGTTGTCAGAGCCAGAATCGGTGCGGTAGGGAAGTATTTACGTACTGATTTTGCGGATTTACCACCATAAGTTGCGACAACGATTAATGGCACGTCCAGTTTTTCAGACATTTCAACGGCACCACGGCAGACAGCTTCAGTCACACGTAAGCGCTGGGTTGGTTTTTGATTTTCAATACGCGTTGGCATAACGCGGTCAGTACGTTCACAGATAGTTGCCATGATAGTCACAGCTTCAACTGGATACTTACCTTTCGCACTTTCTCCAGACAGCATAACAGCATCTGTACCGTCTAAGATGGCGTTTGCAACGTCACCAGCTTCTGCGCGGGTAGGGCGTGGGTTTTTGATCATTGAATCTAGCATTTGAGTCGCAGTGATAACGACTTTGCGAGCTTTAACACATTTTTCAATCATCATTTTTTGGGCGAAGATAACTTCTTCTACCGGGATTTCAACCCCTAAGTCACCACGAGCAACCATGATACCGTCAGAGGCTTCAAGAATTTCGTCGAAGTTATTTAAACCTTCTTGGTTTTCGATTTTAGAGATGATTTGAATATTCTCGCCACCGTGTTTTTTCAGGTGAGCGCGAATTTCTTCAACGTCTGAACGTTTACGGATAAATGAAGCGGCAACAAAGTCGACACCTTGTTGGCAACCGAAAACGAGGTCTTCTTTATCTTTTTCTGCCAGAGCAGGTAAGCCAATAGAAACGCCCGGTAAGTTAACACCTTTTTTCTCACCAAGATCGCCATTGTTTAATACTTGGCAAATGACTTCAGTTGCAGTGATGTTGGTTACGGTCATCCCGATTAAACCATCATCCACTAAAACGGTGTCACCCACTTTCAGGTCTTTGGTTAAGCCAGGGTAAGTGACTGCAACGCGTTCTTGGTTGCCGATAACGGAAGTATCTGTTGTGAAAGTGAAAGTTTGACCTGCAACGAGAGAAACATCATTGCCGCCTTCCAGTTTCATGGTGCGGATTTCTGGACCTTTAGTGTCCAGCAGAATAGCTGCTTGTTTACCGGTTTTTGCACAGACAGAGCGGAGGTTGTTGATACGTTGACCGTGTTCTTCATAGTCACCGTGGGAGAAGTTAAGGCGCATGACGTTCATGCCTGCATCCAATAACTGAGTTAATTTCTCTTCTGATTCGGTTTTTGGACCGATGGTACAAACAATTTTGGTTTTTTTCATGGCAGTCTATCTAATGGTTATAAAGGAAATCGGTATTGCCGCCGATGCTTAATGCGCAAGATAGTCTATGTTGCGCAACTCATTTATAAGAATAGGCGACAGTCTGGTATTCAAAATCTGGTTATTTAAAAAACGTCACTTTTTGACTCTTATTATAGTGTAGATGACATTTTTCATTAAAGCTAACATGCTGATTTGTCTTTGTTGAAACCTTTCAGCTTGTGGGATTATTATAAACAACATCAAACTGTGAGACAAATCAAATTTTGCTAAATTTGATGCAGAAGTAATTAAGATCAAACAACAGCGAGATTTTCAGTTGAAAGTGGGTTGCGCAACAAAATAAGGGAAAACAAAATCACAATCAAGATAAATATGATATTTGAAAAAAGCACTTTAATCAGGGTAAGTAGGGCACAGGATAAATAATGATTCGGAATAAGTAGAATGGTGCGTCCGAGTAGACTCGAACTACCGACCCCCACCATGTCAAGGTGGTGCTCTAACCAACTGAGCTACGGACGCACTGAGATGAAGCTTTGGTTTGTCACTGATGACAAATTCAAATGGTGCGTCCGAGTAGACTCGAACTACCGACCCCCACCATGTCAAGGTGGTGCTCTAACCAACTGAGCTACGGACGCACTGAGGTGAAACTTTGTTTGTCGCTAGTGATGAATTTAAATGGTGCGTCCGAGTAGACTCGAACTACCGACCCCCACCATGTCAAGGTGGTGCTCTAACCAACTGAGCTACGGACGCATATCAATTATTACTGCTCTAACGACGGGGACGAATATTAACGTTCTGCTGTCAATCTGGCAAGGGGAAAATGTAATTTTGCGAGAGTTTGCTCGTATTTAAAACTATTCGCAGAAAAACATTTACCGCCTTACCATAAAATGCTGAAAATTACGCCAATTATCGCGTTGAACGTAATAAAACGACACTGTCAGGTTGGCGATGGATCCACAAAATTCGTGTTGCCATACCAATAGCCGCCGCAGTGAGCCCGATAATAAATCCTAACCAGAAACCTTTTGGTCCCATCGGTTCTGTAATGAAGTCGGTTAACGCCAAAACATAGCCAGACGGTAAACCTAGAATCCAATATGCTGTAAAGGTAATAAAGAAGATTGAGCGAGTATCTTTATACCCACGTAACACACCAGCACCAATGACTTGAATAGAATCTGAAAGCTGATAAAGCGCTGCATAGAGCATCAAGCTAGATGCTAAAACAACTACTTCAGGATTCTTGTTATACATCATGGCGATAGGTTCGCGGAACGTACTGGTAAAGATGGCCGTTAAGCAAGCTAAACTTAATCCTACCGCTAAACCAGTATAGGAAGAGACTTTTGCGGCATCGGTAGATTGACGTCCCAAGTTATAGCCAACTCGAATGGTGACAGCGATACCCATTGATAATGGGAACATAAACATCACAGAACTAAAGTTAAGCGCTACTTGGTGACCCGCGACCGCAACAACGCCTAAAGGAGCGACCAATAGGGCAACAACCGCAAACAGGGTAACCTCAAAAAACAGCGCTAATCCAATCGGTGTTCCGAGCACAATAATGCGTTTCAGGATATCTGGATTTGGTGCGCCTAATGGCTGAGCAGGGCGAATATCTCTCTGATTTGGTGCGTGTTTAACATACCATCTCATCATCAGGCACATTGCCCAATACACCGTTGCTGTCGCCACGCCGCAACCAACACCACCTAAGGCAGGTGCTCCAAAGTGACCATAAATGAAGATATAGTTCACTGGAATATTGACCATCAAGCCAAGAAAACCAATGACCATGCCAGGTTTGGTTTTTGATAACCCTTCACACTGGCTACGGTACACTTGATAAAATAGGTAACCTGGGGCTCCCCACATAATCGCGTGTAGGAAACGAACCGATTTATCGGCTAACTCTTGGTCAATATGAGGCATGTTGCTAATGATCAATTTACTGTTATATAACAGTAACATGATACTAACGCCTAAAATAAAGGCTAGCCACAAGCCTTGTTGAACTTGGTCGCCAATTAGGTTTCTGCGACCTGAACCGTTCATTTGAGCGATGATTGGCGTGAGCGCCATGAGAATACCTTGCCCTAATAAAATAGCAGGCAACCAAATAGAAAAACCAACAGCCACAGCTGACATTTCGATTTCGCTAACACTTCCCGCCATGATGGTGTCCACAAACCCCATGGCGGTTTGGGAAAATTGGGCAAAGAAGATAGGGATACCGAGAGCCAACAAGCTACGCGCTTCTGTAATATATTTCTGCACGCATACACCTTCACAATAAGTTTCGAATTAAAAAAAGAAAAAAGCGGAATGAAAATCTATGATTTACTAAAAAATCAGATAGTTAATGCTAACCCCTTATTCTATCTCTTTTATGTAACCAATCCAACATAGTTATAGATAAGAATAATAAAACAGCAGATTAGTATAGAAACCGTTTAAATGTTTTGTGATGGCAGCATAAATATAACCACTCAAATAAGATAGATCTCTGAAAATTCTTAGGTAAACTGAGTTCATTAATTCACTGCACTGAGAGTCATTATGTTTACAGGCATTGTTCAAGGAACCGCTCCAATTATCTCAATCACGGAAAGAGCTAATTTCCGTACTCATGTCATGAAATTCACGCCAGAATTATTAGTGGGTTTAGAAACCGGTGCATCCGTTGCGCATAACGGTTGCTGTTTAACGGTGACTAAAATTGAGGGGGAGAATGTTAGCTTTGATTTAATCAAAGAAACATTGCGCCTCACTAATTTAGGTGACTTAAAAGAAGGGGATGTGGTTAATATTGAACGTGCTGCGAAATATGGTGATGAAATTGGCGGACATGTGGTTTCGGGTCATATTGTAACCACTGCAGAAATTAGTAAGATTTTCACCTCTGAAGATAATCATCAAGTTTGGCTATCTATTTATGATAAAGCCTTGATGAAGTATATCTTGCATAAGGGATTTGTGGCGATTGATGGAATCAGCTTAACGGTCGGAGATGTTATCAACAACCGTTTCTGCGTGCATTTGATCCCAGAAACGTTGGCGAGAACAACACTGGGTAGCAAACGACTGGGTCATAAAGTCAACATTGAGATTGACCCACAAACTCAAGCTATTGTTGATACTGTTGAGCGTGTTTTGCATCAGAAAGAACAAGAAATGTTATTGAAGCAGAAACAAGAGAGTGATGACTCAGTAGATAGCGAAAAATCGTCAATCTAGTTTTGACCTGATAAGATTATAGCTCTATGCAGAGCTATAATCTGTTGAATCGGTAGGTAATAAATTCACCGGAATATTCTATTACTTCTCACTAAAATTGACCGAAAAAATGGCATTGTCACGTTCAATCGCGTCAACAAGTTGTTTGAAATGAGCGCTTTTTTGATACATTTCTAATGCTTGTGCATTTTCCCACTCTTCAAACACAATGTAGCCATTTTCTTTTGCCATCAGGTCATACTGCAAACATCCTTTTTCCATCCGGCTGCGTTTGGCAATTTCGCTAACGATTTTCTTCGTTAAATACCCGTCCTTTTTTTCGGTAGTGATTTGGGCATATACAACAATACTCATACCATTCTCCTTATGTACTCAGAACTATCTTAATGGAGACTTTGTTTTTGTATTGTAAAAAAGCGAATAATTTGACTTTAAAAACGCCGACGGTGTCATGGTAAAGTAACGCTTAAAATCGCGATAAAAGTGGGATTGATCATAATAACCCGTTTCAAACCAACGATAAGTATCTTGTTCCTTTACCATGGTTTTCATCACTTGCTCTAAGCGACAATTGATCTGGTACCGTTTTGGCGTGATCCCAAATTCTTTTAAAAACTCTTTTTGAACTAAGCGTGCGCTGTAGCCAATATCATCGGCAATTTCGGTAATTTTTTTATTTGGATTGCGATAAAGGGAATCGATAACTTGGTCAATAAAATGGTTTTTTTTTGTTGCTTTAGTGACATAAAAACACGAATTCAACTCTTTAAAAGAAGAATTGGCCAATGCTTTAAACCAGTTATCACTCCAAACTTGGCTAAGCGGAGTAGGGATATCCGTATAATTTAACGTGCGTTGGGGAAGTAAAAAACGTAGGGCATCGTGGCGAATACGTAGAACCATCACGCTGGCATTATTCGGGATAGCCGTAAATATATTGACTCTGGGGATGATTAACTGAAATGGATTGACGGATGTATGTTCGTGAGTCGACATACTGATATTTTCAGTCGAAACCCATATTTCAGCACCTGTGCCTGGGAAGATCTTAATAGCATCAGTAAATTTCTTGATAATCAAAACTGAACTAACAAATTCTTTTAATTCATCAGGAGGATAATACTGTTTCAGCATGGCTCTTCAAAACGTCATAATTGAATATGCTAATAATAGCGTGTTATAGGGAAAAAATTAACTCTATAAACGATATATTCACCAAATAACGTATTTATTAAAAATCAGTTCCGTTATTAATAATAGTAACGGAACTGATTTTTATGATGCCAAAAAATAACGTTAACTAACGATTAGTCATGCTGATATTCAGTGTGCTTAATCGCATTATTGGATTTGCTGGCACAACGCTGCATGAAATAGCCTATAATCATTGGGATTACAGTAAATGCCATCACACCAGTTGTAGCGAGTAAAGGGTCAAATGTAAGAGCAGACACTAATAAACTGGCTAAGAAACATAACCCTAACTGTAACGCATTTTGTAGTGCAGCAGCCTTACCACTAGCAGATGGGAACGTATTGAGGGCTTTGGCGACTGCAATTGGGTATGATGCTCCGTTCATTGCTGCCATAAAGCAAAATGGAACCAAAATCATGGTTAATGTTGGCTGTGTATAAATCGCCATCACAAAGAGAATAATCATGCTAACGGCATAACCGGCTAGCAAAATTGGGAACAACGTTTCAGCGCGAACTTTTGCTAATACGAAGCGGCAGCCGTATCCCCCGACAATAAATGCCAGTGTTTGAGGGATATAACTCAGGCCGATATCCGCAGGGTTAAAGCCCATATTGCGTAGAATAAACGGCGAACCCGTTAACCATGCAAAAAAGCCAGCGCTACACGCTGCGTACACAAGTACGTTACCACTGAAAACAGGGGAGCTTAACAAGGTAGCAAAGGAAACTTTGGTTTGTGGCTGGTTTTCTTCTGCGATGACTTTCGGTGCAACTTTTTTTAGCATCAAGGTCGGTAGCAGGAGTAAAACGCCCACCATCATCAGCACGATGAAGATAAATTCCCAGTTTTTGTGCTCAAGCACCCAGGCACCTAAAAGTGGCGCTAATGCAGGAGAAAGCGCCACTAAAGGCATGATAGAGGCAAATACTTTTTGAGTATCAGCTTCGTTATAGCGGTCGATAACGAGGGCCTGCCATAAAACCGCAGCAGAACAAACGCCAACGGCTTGCAAGAATCGAAGGATTAATAACTGAGTGGCATCGGTGACCCAAATCATTGCTAGACAGCTAATAATGAACAGCGAAAGCCCAACAATGAGGATAGGTTTGCGTCCTAATTTATCTGAAAGGGGTCCCCATAATAGCTGGGCAAACGCGAAGCCCGCTAGAAAGATACTTAATGATGCGCTGATAGCGCCTTCAGTCGTATTTAAGGTTGTTTGCATTGAACCAAAGGCAGGCAGATACATATCGATGGCTAAAAACCCCAGCATGCTTAGGCCAGCAAGATAAATCAAAAATCCAGAGGAGTTTTTTGTCGCAGTATTTGTCATAGTTTTTGCTTAATCTATATTTAAAATAATGTTGATAGTTATCTTATTGTATGGGCTATTTTTTTACGTTGTGAAACGGTAATATTTGGACTCTGCTATCAAATAATTTGAAAGGAAAGAAAATGTGGTCAGCTCATGCACTTGAAGTCATAGACGCAGTTGCTCGAACGGGAAGCTTTAGTGGTGCTGCGGATGAGCTGCATCGAGTCCCTTCAGCTATCAGTTATACAGTTAAACAAGTCGAAGAATGGTTGGCTGTTCCGTTATTCGAGCGCCGTCACCGTGATGTGGTATTGACGGAAGCAGGGGTTATCTTTATTAAAGAAAGTCGAAGTGTTATCAAAAAAATGATTGATACTCGACATCAATGCCAACAAGTCGCCAATGGATGGCGCGGACAGTTCAGTATTGCTGTTGATTGCATCGTAAAACCGCAGCGTACGGAACAGCTGATTTTGGATTTTTATCGTCATTTCCCTGATATTGAACTGTATATCCACCCTGAAGTGTTTAATGGAGTTTGGGATGCTTTAGCCGATGGACGTGTGGATGTTGCGATTGGAGCGACCCGTGCTTCACCAATTGGAGAGCGCTATAGCTTCCGCGATATGGGCTTTATGTCATGGCGTTGTGTTGCGAGCCCCGATCACCCATTAGCAAAAATTCAGGGCAAACTGACGGATGATCAAATGCGTGAATATCCAAGTTTATGCTTAGAAGATACCTCAAGAAGCTTACCTAAAAGGGATACTTGGGCGCTGGATAACCAACGTCGCTTAGTTGTGCCTTACTGGGAAAGTGGTTTAGCGTGTTTGGAAAATGGCCTGTGTGTGGGAATGGTTCCAGAGCACCGTGCAGCGCCATTGTGCGCAGAAGGCAAGCTTGTTGAGCTAGAATTAGCGCAGCCGTTTCCTGAAAGCCCTTGCTGCTTAACGTGGGTTGAGAATGATACATCTCCAGCGTTGAGATGGCT
>NZ_WLUG01000004.1:0-1797 GCF_009706505.1 Providencia sp. wls1922
GCCCAAGTCAAGCAGGAGAATATATTTGGAATGCAGAATATATTACGACTATTCAGTAAGCTTTATTTCGCACTCCATGAGTCACTCATTAATATAAAAAAATCCGCCTGGTAGGCGGATTAAATAATTAAAAATTTGACAAAAAAATTAATACAATAAAAAACAACAATAGAGAGAACTAATTTTCACACAAAATTAGTTTATTTTATCAAAATAAATTTCAATATCTCTATGGGTATCATTCAATTTAACGCCGGAAATTTCATCATGGTAATTTTTTAATTGAAATTTTAACTCATTAAAAAAATCACCGAAGTCAAAATCTAAAACAAAAAGAATATTCAATAATGTGTCTACAGAAATTCGACATTTACCACATTCATATCGAGAGTAATGCTGCTGTGAAATCCCGAGTTGCTTCGCTATATTAGAACCAGACAGCCTTTTATTTTTTCTAATCTCTCTTATTTCTTTACCTATCATGACTGAGTAAATATTGCTTTCCAGTTTACTACCTTCATCTACATTCTTCATATTTCATATATCTCCATATACAGGAACGGTAGAATTAATTATTTAGTTCTCGTTCCTGTTGATAGATAAAAAATCATCCGTTAGGAATCACTTTTATTGTGCTATTATTATCTGAGTTTTTAAATCCGTAACGACTTAATGGTGAAATAACTAACTCTTGAACTTTACCTTTCACATCAATAGTTTTACTTTCTTGTGGTCTTAAATAAAATTGTTCAATTGAGTAACTATCATTACTAGGTAATGCTGTCACTGACTGGGATAAACGAACAACTTGATTACCAGTATTAGTTAACGTCAGCTTGTTATCTTTTTGCTTAACGGTAATATTTTTCCATGGCGTTTGGCTTAATGGCTCATTAGCTGGTGTAATTAACATCGCTACATCCTGGCGAATCGGCATTTTTGCAGAGTTTTGTTTAACAGCTCCCACACCTTGGAAAGAAACACGTAAAATTTCTTCTTGTTTTAAATCCAAACCTTTCTTTAGAACAAAGTTAATTTGCTGGCTTTCATTCGGCTCAATACGCACAATTGGTGGGGATACCATCACCTCTTTAGCCATTGGTTTCGAGCCATCAAGATCAGAAACTTTCGTTGATAACAAGATAGGCTCTTTTGATATATTTTTTACGCTAAATACTTTACGCCCTTCACTTGCATCTAAAATAACGGTCATTGTTTCCAATTGAAAACTTGCTTTTGCAGATATACTCATTAAGCTGACTAAACCTAAAACCATTGTATAAAATAACTTTTTCATTCAAACCTCAAATATGTATTTAATAATATTACTGGCAGATCGCATCTGCCTCTTCATAAAGTAATTCTGTGGAAAATTCTTCCGGTACACTATATTTAATTGTGCAATCATCTGAATTGGGTGAGCGTAAAATAATGTCATCGCCAATTTGTTCATTACTGAGTAATAAATTACCTTCCCCCATGACGACACCCATATAATCCCCTTTTTTATTTAGTACGCTGGCACCAAAAGGAACCATCGAACCATTCTCCATTTTAATATTCAGTAATAATTGCCTCATCGTCGTTGCATTAATACGTTTAGTCACAACAGATCCCCTTGCCGCAGCAACATCAAAGGAAGTGGTATCTAAACGCACATTTACCGGCAATTTATCAGTATTTAATTGCACGGTTGATTTTTGGTTTCTTGGCAACGATGAAATAGCCGCAGTACCAAAATGATTCGTTATCGTGGTGCCACTGCCCATCGTGTTGACTCTAACCCCTGGCGCATCC
>NZ_WLUG01000005.1:0-2209 GCF_009706505.1 Providencia sp. wls1922
ATCAATGCTAGTGTGATAAGAGTGAATACGTTGTCACCTAACTTATAGAATGAAACCTCGCCATTGCGCGGGGTTTTTTGCTTTCAAGGATATTGCATATGAAGTAGTTAAGTAGTCACTCAAAGGGCTAGTGAGTTTTTTTGGGGTATTGATGCGCCATTTGATAAGTTAGGCGCAAAAAAAAAAGCCAAGCAGAGAGGCTTGGCATTAAATTACAACAAATTATTTAATTTATGACATGATGGGAAGCGTAGCTTTCCCTTTGAAGCAGTCAAACGTATTAAGTGTAGTGCAGATATAAATAAAATGTAAGTAAAATTAACAATAAGCATTTGGTTTACGTTCTCGGTAAGTTTCAATCTTCTATATTGTTAATTTTCACATGCGGTTATCTTTACAATTCCTTAATAATGGCTACATTTAAATAACAATAATAAAAGACTATTAAATTGGGCGTTTATATATGGCTATATTCGGCGCACTTCAAAAAATCATGATGTTAGCTGTATTTGTATTGCTGTTTATTGCATTTCCGTTCTGGATCAGGTAGTCAATGGCGTAAATTGTAAAAATACTCTAATGGCAATAGACTCTTCTTTAGATACCACAAAATACCAATACACCAATCTTTATCATGAAAATGATAAAGTAATATTATGATAACAATTAATTTTATTTGGTTATTAAAAGAATTGAGCATTCACTTAGTGATTAAACTTAAAATTTATTAATGTAAAAGGTGTTTAATCATGAAAAAGTCACTTCTAGTTGCAGTATTACCATCATTTTTTCTTGTTGCTTGCGCAACAAAGCAATACCCGCAACCTGCGTCACTAACCCCCGAAGAATCTTCTATTATGACTTGTAATGATATTAAAATTGAGATTGCCAAGACGCGAGGTGTTCACAATGAAATTGAAAGAACTGGTGAGTTTGATGGAAAAACAGTTTTGGGCTTTCTTGGTGATTTTGGTATTGGTAATGGAATGGCAAAAGAAGATGCTAGAAAAAAAGTTCAATCACGCCTGAATCAATTGGAAGGACTAAAAGCAGTAAAATGTAATGGGTAAGAGATAAATGAAATTTTCTATATTATCTCTTTCCATTTTATTGCTTATTGGGTGTACAAATTTTACCGCGAAGCAGCCATATAGAACGATTAATGGTGAGCAAATGCTAATTTCTGCTGATATGCCAAACGGGTATTTGAAAATCAGATTTAATGAAGAAATCGTTATAAACGAAAGCACATTGAATCAAGATAAAAGTATATCAGGAGTATTTAGTAATCAATATACTAATGTCTATACATCAAAATACAGAGGGGAGAAAGTGATGGCCCGCTGTCATTTCCCTGAAAAAGAATGTGATGTATTTCTTGGTAGTGATTATGCTGCCAACTTAGTTCTACGTTAAAACCAAGTCGCCTAGCGCGGCTTTTTTGTATACGCTATATATTTACTAAATTGCGGTAAAGTTACACTGCTGATTTTCAGCCAAAAAATTACTGCATGAGGTATTTATGAAAGATGGTATTTACTTTGTAAGATTTAGAAGTAACTCTCAAGATTTTGGAAATGGCACGGTAGTAGTTAAAGATAATATTGTCAATGGTGGTGATTTTGCTTACCTGTACAGAGGTAAAGTGAATGGTATTCAAACCACATTAACAATAGAAAGACATGATAGATCTGCAACATCAGTATTTGGTGATATTGATAAATTCAATTTGATTTTAAATATCGCCGAATCCGGCAGGGATTATGTTTTAGCAGGGCATGTAGAAGGCATGCAGCAGATGAAAATTTCAATCAATGCTAAGTTCATCGGGGAAGTAATTAATTAACTCTCCGATATCAAATCAAGGTCGCTGAAGCGGCCTTTTTTATTGGAGAAAATATGAAAAATTTATTTATTAATCTGTGCATTAAGTTATCAGGTAAAACAAAAGAGCAATTACGCCTGTCTTGGTCATTTCATTACTTCCTCACCCGCTCAAAATACAAAGCTTACTGGCGAGCAGTGTTTCATTAATTTATCGAAAACCTCATGCAGAGAAATCGATAGCTGCGCATAAGGCGGAGTTGCGCCCGTCACCTATTCAGTTCTAGCTGCTGTTACTGGTGGCTTTCTATTAACTAAACATCGGAACACTCCGCAGGGGGTGGATATGCGTATGCACGAAAAATACTCTAGCCCCTTTTCTTAT
>NZ_WLUG01000006.1:0-1385 GCF_009706505.1 Providencia sp. wls1922
ATTGGCGATTTCACTCTCCAAACTGACCTGCTGATAGGCTTGATTAGCTTTACGTTGATACATACGGTTAACCTAAAAGTCTGCCTAATGAATTAGTGGTGCTATTTAATGAACTCATCATTTTATCGAGGTTCTGGAACTGTCTACGGTGCATATCCATAGTATTTTCAATTTGCTTATTAGTTTGTTCAATACGCTTGTCTAAGCTTTTTTTCTTACGTTGAACACCATCGGTCGCGTTATGCAGCGTACCTTCTTTCGTATCTAACGTTTCTTTTAGGAAGTTAAAGTTTTCCGTGGCAAATCCGGTTTTTTCACCGTCACCAGCAAAAAATACTTTTACGCTAGATGGGTTATCTTTTAGTGCACTATCGAGTTTTTTACTGTCGATTTCTAATGTACCGTCCAGCTTTTGTTTAATCCCCATTTTATTCAGCAGGTTTAATTCACCGCTATCTTGTGGGCTACGCACTTGGGTACGTAAGGTGCTTTGAATAGTGCGAAGAGTAGAATCACCAATTAATGGACCATTAGTTTTATCTGGAGTGGTGCCATTTTTAGTTGGGGTATATTTAGTGAGTTCTTTAGCTAAGGTTTGGAATTCATTATAGGCATCCACCCATGCTTTGATTTTAGCTTTAGCTGGCTCAATATCTTCAGAGATAATTAAATGGTCTGATTTGCCATCTTCACTCTCTTTCTTTAAAGAGAGGGTTAAACCAGGAAATAGGTCTTTGGCTTCGTTGGTTTGAGATTCTAATTCGAAACCATCAATAATGAGCTCAGCATTTTGCGGTGGAACTTTTTGTTCCATACCACTTGCTGCTTCATTTTTAATGGTTACGTTGCCTTTTGCATCTATTTCAGATTCAACATTTAAAATTTTAGCGAGTTCGTTATCGCCTTCTACATTGATACTAATTCGGCTATCTGTTCCGGCCTTTTTAGAGGTAACAACTAAATGATATTGGTTATCTTTATCTTTGATAACTGAAGCAGAAACGCCTTTATCGGTTTTATTAATAGCATCTGCAATTTCGATTAATGATGTACTACCTGCATCCAGTTTAATGACAATTTTATCTTTGTCTTCTTTTTGTGAAGGCTGGGTAATGGTAATGGTGCGCTCTTTTGCTGAGCTACCTAGTAGTTGCTTGTTATCGCTATGTCCTTTGGTCGCAATAGTTTGTGCTTTTGCTAATTGATTAACGACAACATCATGCACACCAGCAACCGCTTTACCATCGGTTTTTACATCGAAGGCTTTATATTCACCATTAACTTTGGTCGTACTGATGTCTTGATATTTCTTGAGATCTTCCGCCGCTTTTTTCAGTTTTTCTAATGAAGATTGCATCTTACCAAATGCACTGATTTGCGCATCA
>NZ_WLUG01000001.1:0-46646 GCF_009706505.1 Providencia sp. wls1922
ATTGCCTGCGTTTCGTATCAATACATAAATATTAAAGAATGATAATCACACTGGCATTGACATAATATGACGGCATACAAATAAGGAAGCTAGCATATTCGCGTTACAGCGTGGAAATACAGACAATTACCGCAAGCTGATTTAGAACTGCTGGATAGTTCGAGTTCATTTGCGGTAATTTTTTGCCCCAAATATGCCCCATGCACAAAATCCTCTCATCCTCACGTCACAATTTCGGCACAGCTCGTCACAGTGATTCACCCTCCGTGCTATACTCCTGCCATTCATTCCCCACAGAAAACCATCATGCACAATCTCGCAGAACTACCAAAAGAAGATAAAGACAAAGTGAATGTCGATTTAGCCGCTTCCGGCGTCGCATATAAAGAAAGACTCGGCAAGCCAGTTATCGATGTTGAAGTCGAGCGACAGCAACCCGAACACTTGCGCGAGTATTTTCGTGAGCGTTTAGTTCATTACAGAGAATTGAGCAAGCGATTTCCGCAGGGGTATGAGTACAACAAAGAGAGTTAAGGTTTTTGTGGCCAATCAATATCAGGTGCTAGTGAAGTGTCAATATCAGCAATTTTGATGCTGTATATTTCCCATTCAGTCAGTAAATCTTTCTCACCGTCTTCTGCCATGCCTAAGCGTACTTTACGCTCTAACATAGTAATGTTTTTTTCAGCTTCGCCAGCGAATATTTGCTTTTGTTGCTCTGCATATGCGATTAAACTTTCCCTAGTTGGCGGAGGTGCATCAACCCACGCCGGATGTCCTTTTTTATTACTTCCTCGAATTTTCCCCGCAGGTGGCTCTCCAGAAAATTCGACAAATGCTGCATGGTCAATAGGGGTGGCATCTTCAGGAATTGAACCCTCATCCATGTAATTTTGCATTAATTCAGCCAGGTAAAATGAAGCTGTCGTTGCACTGAATAGATATTCTTGTTTCATCATTGTATTTCCTAGTATCCACGGGCTATCCAAAATGCGTCAAGTGTTACACCTCCGCTTTTGTAAATTGTGAACCCCGATGTAGATGGGTTGCTTGAAAAAACTGACTCATGAGCAGTCGTTGCAGATGGTGTCGTGCGAATAAGTGTTGCTGATACGTTTACACATTTTGATGTGAATTGGATCGGGAACTGAACGGTAATACCATCCCCCGCTGATAAGTTACTAACTCTCCCCCACTGCGTGATTAACCCCGTGTTGTTATCAACTTCGTAGCCATTATCACCTTTTGATAATGTATTAACGTGAGCGATTACCCCTGGTTTATCTTGAAACTCATGAGATTTAAATCCATTTCCGGCGTTGGTACTAATCATCGGTCTGGTCTGGTATGGAGAAATTCGAATCGTTGAACTACTTCCAACCACTTCAATATATTCAGATCTTACACTCACATTCCCTGTGATTACCCCGCCTGTTTTATTAAACTTTAATTCAAGCCCGTCACTCAATGCTTGGCTTGTTGCATAGTTGCCCACTGGTTGTTTTTCACCTAACATTTTGGTTAGCGCAGATTGGCTAACAACTAGTTCGGTGGACTGTCCTGTTGATTGAGATATATTAGAGCTATTAAGTAGAACTCCTGCGGTTTTTGGAAGTTCATTTGATACCCAGCCGCCGCCATCTATGCTGGTACTAATCATCGGTCTGGTCTGGTATGGAGAAATTCGAATCGTTGAATTACTTCCAACCACTTCAATATATTCAGATCTTACACTCACATTCCCTGTGATTGCACCGCCTGTTTTATCAAACTTTAATGCAAGCCCATTATTGAGTGCTGTATTCGTCGCATAGTCACCCGCTGGCTGATAATTTCCTTTTGGTTGTAACTTACCAACTTCATTGGTCAATAAGCCAAGGCTGGGAACCTTGCTTTGATCGTTACCTAGCATTCCAGAGATGTTCTCTTTATCGAATTTCTTTAATAAAGCCAAATCAACTTCGGTTTTAATTGCGTACTTAGCGCCAACCAACTCCCACGATGCTGAGATATTGGATGTTGTATTGAAGTTAACTTTGTTGTTATCGATTAAGCTTTGATACTCTTTCTTTTCATCATCGGACTGAAGTATTGCCCCCTTCGGATATCCACCAATTGACTCGGCGTATTCAGGAGAAAATTTAAAACGTCCACCTTGAGATTGATAAACAATATTCTCTGAAATCTGGTTGAGAATTCCGTTAAAGTCCTGCCCTTTTGGTGGCAAACCACCTGCTGCGACAGGTAGCATTGTGATTTGCCCGAAACCCTGATCCCACGTTGCTTGGTTGGAATCCATGCTAGTTTCATAGTTTTCAGGGATGACGTTTTTCTGCCCGTTCTTAGCGAAAGGCTTTACTATTAATTTTGGATTTTTCATTTCGTACCTATTTTATGAAAGGCGCTTGATTGAAAGGTTGGAATCCAGTTTTATAAAAACCGAAATATTCACTCACTGGCAGCTCTGTGATACTCACTTCAACGCCGCAAGGTTTTGGTAAGATGTTGTGGTTAAAGATTAAATTCTTTTCAAACTCGGATAGACGATACTCGAACACATACCTCGCTTTCATATGCCCCGTAATCAGGTAATACGCTTTTCCTCTTGTGAATGAATCCTTCAGAAATGCGTTAATATTGGGTGCAGTGGCGTAGATGATGTTTGCGTAAGCTTTCATGATAATGACTTCTCTAAACGATTCATCAGACATCATGTAAGCGCTTTCGCTACTATCGCCGTTATAAAATGGTGCTTGGTTAAATGGTAGATATTTTTCCGTACCATCAAAGCCGAAGTAATCTTCGTCTGGATCTGGAATAGAAATTCCCCTATCAATTCCAACTATCCTCCCCCAAATATCCAGCCCGAACCCCTGCGCTGTATGAACATTAAAAACAAGGGAATAGAAGTCATCTATATTATTCGATGGGTCTATTGATTCGTTTGCTGATTTAAGAATGGAAGTGATAATTGGGGAGTTTGCATATTGACTCATTAAGGTTGGGTTAATGCTATCCATCACGTCATCCTTATGTCATCGGGAGATAAGATTGGAAACTCATCTATCCCAAAATCAATATAATTCCCTAAAGCGCCTCCCTTTCTTCCTATTTGAATAGATATCAATCTGTTTCTAGTTGACTGAGCAACAGAGCAAATGTAATCACTCGCAATTAGCCGCTTAGCTATTCGCCCCTTACCTATTCCAGTGTTGAATTCATTAATGATTGCGTTTTTAATTGCCTCTTTATCCTGTAATGTCAGCAAATCTTTATTCTCAAATTTCACATTAAACTCAACGGGGATATGTGTTGGTCGAATGAATTTAACGCTGTAGGTCGGAGGCATATACGGAAAGTTAGTTGTGTCTTCATAAGCCACTGTGGTATTACCAACAAATGCGCACCCGGTACCAGCTTTAGTTAAAATCTGTTTGGCAATCTCATTATCATCACCGCCTACAACTGATACCGCGATTGAGTTTCTAATCAGTGAATAGTTAGTTTTACCTACCGCAATGGTGACATCACTAGGGTTATCAATCACATAGCAGTCAATGACATCGTTGATATTGGAAACAGCTCCGTATGTAGCGTCGTTTGTGTTCTTAGCATTTTGAGAAACAGATAATGACCTTCTAAGCTCAAACTCTTGTCGTGTTTCCGTATTTCTCCCAGCTATCGCGGCCTTGACGTTTGTTACGCTATCAATGCCGCCAACATTTCTAACAATGCGATTAATTGTGTTTGGCTGAGCGTAAATCATACCCTCAACATCACAGGTTGCTTCGACGACAGCTAGCCCATTACTCATAATGAAAACATCCCTCGATGTTGACCATGTATTGCCATTGTCATCTTGGACTTTGAAGCCTGCTGGAACCGACACGCCAGATAGACCGTTAAAAGTTAACTCGGCTACTGACTTCGTTGCTTTCTTTCTCTGCAAAAAGTAGATATAGCCAATGGCATTTTGCATTTGACCATCGGCATATCTCGGGTCGAACTGATTAAATAACTCAACCAGCTGATTTCTTTCATCCGTAATAATAGCCGCAAGCGTTGTAACTAGTTGCCCCTGCGGCGTGTCCATATCTTCGTTTAGACCTTCACCAAAGGTATCTCTCATCATCGACCACAGCCCGCTTATCACCTCTTGTGTCGTAGGTGTGATAATGCCATTTGGCGTTATTTCTAGCTTGGGGATCATAATTCTATCGCTCCTTCTCTGCCTTGCCTGTCAGTGAAAATCAACCTCCCTCTGACCACCCTATCATTCGCAGTGCTTAACTCAGCTTTAGCCGACACCACACCATCAACTGACATTGCCGCATCTTCTAAATGCTGGCGATACAGAGATAATGAATACCTATTTTTACCCAGTATTTTCTCTAAGTAAGGAATACCTTCATTTTGTGCGTAATACATATCATGCATGAATACCTTGCATTTATTTGCAACTGACTGAGCGATAGCATACTGATCGGAAGCCATAGCAATATTACCCGATACGTCTAGGGTTAAGTCCCACGTATCAGGCAATAGAAACAGTGTTTTCATTGGTTATACCTGCTGATTTGGCTTATCTGTATTGGCGTACTCGGCATTAGCTTTGTGCGTGTGGCCGTTATAAGTAGTGCGCATACTCGCCATGGTTTGAGTATTTCCGCTGCCCGTGTTGTCGGTGATATCTCCCTTCGATTTAATCGTCGAAGTGGCTTCTACTGGGGCATCAAAGATTATTTTTGTGCCCTTGGCTTTAATCACCCCTGTCGCAACAATATCAATTCCGCTTTCGAGGAAGCGAATGTATTGGGATGGAGTTCCGTTGAGTATGCCTCCGATGTATAAACTATCTGCAATATCATATTGTCGCTTGGTCGATGGCGGTGCGCCCTTCTTGGTGCGCTTTATCTGTGAGATATCTCGTGACGCAACTAGGCAAATCCCAATATCACCAACTTTTGGGTCAAGGATTACAGCGTTGTCGCCGCCCTGATAGCGAAAATATGGAACATTGTAGATAGTGGCACTATCGAAGATATTCCCGCCGCCATCCACTTGAAGAACCATTGGTTTGACATCAATAAACCCGACCGGATTTACCCCGCCACCTTTAACCTTCACAACCCGGCAAATTGTTACAGTACCAATTTTTCCAATCAGGCTGTTAATGATGAACTCTTGCGTTCTGGCACCGCCCGCCAAGTCTTCAGGGTTATACGGTAATACCGTTTCATTTTGCGACATGTACGTTTTTGTCCTTCAGGTTTGAGCCGACGATTTCCATGAACCAGCGACCAGAATCCATTTCAGTCTCTAATTGCGCTCGCATTCCATAGACTCGCCAATCCCCGTTACACATTTCAATCTCACTTCCTTTCACGCGAACTAGCGCACCAAACTGGATAGACGGGTCGTACAGACACCGGAATGTTGCACCGATATTTGTGATAATTGGATAGCCGATGAGTCCTGTATCAGGGGATATGACAGCAATCTTGATTTTTCTTACTGCCCCCTTCGGGGTTATTGCCACGCTGTTATTACCAAGGTAGAGGTCTAGGTCAGTGTTAGCGCATAGCCATCTGATTTTGTCTAAGTCGGAACCAGTCAGGTAAGCATTATCAACAACTGCACTAACACCGTTTGACTCAAACGAAAAGCCGATGCGCTGGCATATCCCCGCAATGATTTCAGAGACTGAGTGAATACCCTCATAACTCTCTGCCGCTGTCGCTAACTTGCTTTCAAAAACAGCCGACATTGCCTCAATAACAATCGATACGTTAGGGGCTTCTGAGTATTCTGGTAATGCCATGAATATCCCGCCGCTGAACACTTGAGCAAAATCACCGTTGCCCTCAGCGGCTTCAATAGTGATTAATGTTCTAAGCGCCTTCACGTTCTGCCACTTTGCAGTGATGAGTTTATTCATCGTCTCTTGAGGTAGACCATAAACTCTTATTCGTGCGTATGGAGCCGGAGAGCCATAGCCAAACGTCACATCAGCGCTAATACGCAAACCGACGGCTGATAGCTTATTTTGGTTATCAGAAGTAAATACTTCGTCTTTACCATTCAATTTCAGCGTTAGTCTGATCCTCTTTCGATTAAATGCCATCAGCCCACACCAACTTATATCTAGCGCCCAATCCAGTGTAAATCGGGTCTGTATTACCTTGTTGGTCTGCAAATATTAACCACTGACAGATGTACGTCATGTTTCGACATATCCGATTGCAAACCACGTATTCGTTATTCTTCTTCACTGTCGCGTACAGGTTATTCCTACGAGAATTTAGCTCTATCTCGTATTCATCAGTATCAAGCGTGAAGGTTAGAATTTGATTGGGAATTGGAGAGGTTGGAATTATCGTCATCATTGGAGGCTAACTCCTTGCTCTACTATCATCTCAGCTTGTTGCTGTATCTGAGTTAGGTCGCCGCCAAGATTAGAGACTGCTTTATAAAGTACCGATGCCACTTCTTTTGTTTTCAGTAATGCTGATTTGGTGGGGTCATCAATAATCTTCATTAATTCATCAAGCGTCTCACCAGAAAACATGGATGACACTTGCTGCGTTTTGTCTCCAGTGTCCTTGATTCGCGCATCATCAGGATTAGTCACTTCTTCTTCGTCGTACTTAACGATTACTTCGCGAATTTCCTCCAGATGTACGTTCACCTTAATCAGCGTTGCGCCATCTCGAGCCTCCCGAGCAAAATCAAAACCGACGATATTTGCGCCCTTATAAACATACTCCGGCGTGATGATGTAAAACTTGAGCGTGCTCTTGGCGAGTATTTCCAATTGCGCTAAAAACGCCCCGCGCTCTAATGTTCCACCGCTGCTCTTGCTTAATTGAACGGTAGCTTTGTATGGGTCGGCTACTTTGTTATAGCTCGTGAAAGAACCCTTCTCAATCGGTGCGTTCACTACGCGACTCTGATTCTGGTACTGAAGAGATATCACGTTGTCAGCTAATAGCAATGGAACGCCGAACTCGTTGAATATTCCCCAGTAGTTACCGAATAGAGTATTGATTAACGCACCGCCTCCTAAGCTAATTCCGGCGTTAATGGCAGCGTCAGGAATATTCTTCCAGTTTGGTATATCTGGCATTCCGAACATGATTTTTCTCCAACGTGAAAAACCTCAGTTAAGAGGCGTGGCGTGATTATTTGAAGTCTATTTAATGGCGTCTATGCAGAGTTCAGGCAATAAAAACCCCGCAGAAGGCAGTATTACCTTCTGAAAACAAAAAGTTAATTATTTTTCTTTATGTTCAAGAGTTGAATCCCAAGGAAACCTATAAGTAAAAAAGTTATCATTGCGAAAGTTAATGAGTATGATGCAACCTTAATACTTTGTATGTTAGACAAGCAAAGCAGGGACAGGCACATTGTAACCCCAAGCTCAAGAAAAGTTATCATATAAATAAAATAAGTTGTGTGTAGATAACCACCTTTTTTAAAGTTATCTAATCTCGGCCCATCCAATCCAAAAATCACAACAACCATAGCTATAAGTAATGCCATCATTGCTGTTGAGTAGGTAACCAGAGACGAGCCTAGGTTACCTAAGTTGTCTTTAAAGGTAACCGTATGGAAAAGGTATTTTTTTGACAGGTAAAGCGCACCAAATCCCACTCCATTGCAGAGTGCGACCACAGTGAGACCTGTAATTAAATCCTTTATTTTCATATAGTTATCTCTTAATAACCCAAGTTTCTTAGAGTTGAGTTGTTAGTGTAGTTGTTTTCCATCTGTATGTTTATGGCTGTTGTGCTACTTATATTTACAAAGTCACAAACGGTATTGGACATGATTACATTCAGATCAGTAGCCACATCCCCGATATGTTCCTTAGCGGACACTGCAACCGATGTTACTTCCTGAGGCATTGCGTTCATCACTCCTGAGAATGTGTCTTTAATGTCTTTTGTTCTTTTTGGTATTATCTTTATCTCAAAAGAATCAACATCATCGTATGAAACGTTACCCGCAAATAATGTTCCTAGGCGATCAATCAGATTCTGAGACTTATCTAACTTCATTGTTATTCTACCAACGTGAGCATAGTTAAGTACTTCTTGTTCTGTTACCTGATTCGCTATCGGTTCAAAATTTATATTGTGATTATTGTTTCTTGCTAACATTACCAAGTCATAAATTTCAGCTAGCTTACCTATTCTCGGTGAGTACAAAGTATTGCTAAAACCAATTAAATTGCTCTTAATAATGAAGAATGAAGCGAAGGCTATCTTTTCATTTGCGGTTAATATCTGAGATAAATCCACACATATATTATTACTAAGATCCAGCTTTCTAAATACATCTCTACTGTTAGTCTTTATGAATGTATATACATCACCAGCAACAGGCTGAATGACATAGTACTCTCCAGCCATATTTGCTGTGTTATTTCCACTTGATATCATTGAATCTATTGTGTCTTTTAGGCTTTCTGATGGCACGTAACCATCAACAGGAAGATATCTGTAAGTAAAATAATTTGTTTTCATCCCTAATATCCACGTAATTTTTTACGTAATTTTAGGACATAAATTAAATTTATACATCTGTGAATAAAAACACTGGTTTTATGATCACAAATCACACCAAACATAACTGTGTTTATATACAGTATAATGTAAGCGCTTTAGTTGTAAAGATCATTTTTACTCACCAAACCACTGTATACATACACAAAAACTTGGTGCTCACCCAACAAAAAAGCCCCTCGGGGCTTACTGGTTACTGCGCTTTATCGTATTTGCAATCGGCTAGCCTGATGCTAACTTCATTGCCTTTTTCTTTACTTTGAACTAACGCATTCCATCCGTGGCTTTCAGATACCAAATAAGCAAAAATTCCAGATTTAGATTCTGATAAATAAGTAGTCATTTCAGAGCCTTTCTTTACCAATGGCATTCTAGGAGTGGATATCTTAACGCCTGTGTCTAAATCTATGTAAATTAAAACGCTGTTATCCGACATGTCAGGGGTTACTTCAGCTTTAGCTGTTCCCACCCTAATATCGTTATATTTAGTGGAGTCTGATACGTCATTCGGTAAGGAATAAACACCGCAAGTGTACTCACCCGCCAGTGCCAACACATTGTAATTATTATCGCGATAAAGTCCGCGGTCGTTATTATTTTCCGCCGAAATACAGTAAGATGAAAAGATAATAGGTATGGCACAAAGATATTTAAACATCATCTAACCTCAAAATATAATTTAAATTATTGTGCCATTACCTTAATGCAAACTAAAGCAAATGTTAACTTAGGGATGGCACTAACTGATACACCCTATTAACTATTGAATCAGTCGCATCCTCAGCAACTCCAGATATAGTGCTTGATGTTGTATTAACGGTTATCCCGCCAACATTAACATCAGTTCGATTGTTTACTGTCTTAGGCTGAGAGTTTAGTTTATTGGTTTGATTTAAAAAATCACTAGCATGGCTGCTAACTCCGCCAATTAAAGGCTTGGATAGTGACGAGAAAAAGTCTTTTGTACTGCTCAACCCTTCATATTGGCTCGTGCTGTACTCCTTGCCAGCCTTCCACCCTTCCACTTTTTTAAATGCTTCAAGGATTACTTCTTGCTCTTTATCGGAGTAATCGCCCATTTTTTTATCTGAACCAACAGCGCCACGTACAGCATTGTAATATTGAACAGGTTTATTTTCTCCTTTAGGAGCGTAACGTTTAATGGCATCAAATAAGGTTAGATTTTTATATGAGCTGCTATTAAATAATAAGTTTCTCTTTGCATTCCTGCCTGTTTCAGCGTTAGGAAATATAGCAAACCTACCATCTGTTCCTATAGCTCCATGTCTTTTTGCATAGTTACCATATTCAATGTTCCCCTCATTATGATTGCGCCATGCTCTAGAGCCACCCTCACGAACCACTTCACCTTTCGAAGTTTTGAATACCCTCTTATCCCAGCGAGGAACATCAACATCACTAGCTGAATAGCTACCTGCCCCAAATAAGTTACCAAATACTTTCTCAGCTCTTCCGCTAAAAATTTCACTAGCAATATCCGCACCAGGAATAATACCTTTTGATGCTTCAAGACCTGCGTTTACCTTATCCTTTACAGACGCATTCGGATCATTCAGGACAATAGCAGCCTTAGCGATATTCCCAGTTTTCTCGCCGACAGTATCGAGTAGCTCATCAAGCTTATCGAAACCGTCGCTAATCTCTTTAATCAGCAAGCCAAAGGCAGTAACCGCACCCGCAACGAGCAAGCCCGGCAAACCGAAGAGACGGATGAATCCAGCACTAACTTTTGTTAATGTACCGAGAATTCCAATCGCCCATTTACCGCCGAACCACAAAGCAAAACCGCCCAGTGCTACTTTCCAAGTTTCAAGATTACCTTCTTGGTCAGTGAACCACTTACCTACTGTGGTTTCCTTGAACCAGTCTTTAAACTCATCAAGCTTTTCAAGTATCGGCGTAATCGTGCTATCCCACTTTTTCCAATACTCACCGAGTAATGATTCTCCGCCTTCCTTCCACTTTTTGAAGTCGTCATACAGCATCCATAAACTGGCACCGAGCAACAACAGAAGAGCAGGCAGTAAACCAATCGCACCAAACAGCCCCAAGAATGCCGTAGCCGCTTTTAGTACAATCGGTATTAGCGTGACACCGATTACCGTTCCAAGCGCCTTGAAGATGAATATAGCGGTATCTCTGTTCTTGTTCAGATAACCAAGGAAGCCCGTCACCGTAGCGGATAGCTTTAATGCATAAGGGATGAGGTAGTTACCGAGTAACGTTTTCAGCCCATCCCATTGCATCCCGACCAGCGCATTTTGTTGCTGTAACTGGCGGCTTATTTCTAACTCTTGCTCAGACGAAACAACGATATCTTTTTGTAGTGCAAGTTGCCGCTCCATTTCTTGGCGACCTTGCAATAACATATTTATCGTGCCTTCATCAAAGCCCATATTCTTAGCGAAGTTATAGGCTTGAGGTCTGGACATTTGAGACAGACTATCGGCGACATCCAGCAAGATATCATCGAGGTTTCTCAGCTCCCCGTTGTTTTTAACCACACCTACGTTCAGCGCGTTAAAGTAAGGAAGAATTGAGGTATCACCTACCGTCACCAAATCCCAAAGAGACTTGTTCAGGTTAGCCATACTGGAAGCCATGCCCTCAGCACTTCCACCCGACAGCTCGGCGGCACCCTGCCAGCGCTTAACTTGCGTGGAATTCATGCCGAGATTTTTACTTAGAAAATTAAGCTGGTCATTTGACCGTGCCGTATCTTCGATAAGCTTAGTTAATCCCGTTGACATGAATATGGTCGTGAAGAGTCCAGCTAGTGCCTTAGTCGCATTGTTAATCGACTTTGTGAAGCTATCACTTTGCTCCTTGGCTTTCTTTTGCTGCTCTCTCGTACCTTTTAGGGTCTCATTTACGCCGCCGAGCGTTTCATTCAGAGCGTCGATAGAGTCCGCTAACTTATCGTTTTCAGTTGTCGCCTTTTTCGCATCGTTAGCAAAACCGCCGCTATCGAGTTTTAGCGAAACAAGAAGCGTATCAATTAGCGTTGCCATCGTTTATCTCACTCATTAGTTGCTTGTTGTACGATTCGACCTGATGGATTTCTAGGAGGTTTAAAACATCTTCCAGACTGTAAATCGTGTGGAGTTCGTGAAGCGTTGCGTACTTCGCGGTTATCACTTGGTACGCAACAGTAGATACGTTATTTGTTTCAGCTAAAACGCCATCACGAAGCGGTAACCCTGCTTTTAATCGTTCGAGCTGGAGCCACCGCCGTTCACTAAAAAATCCAAGTGAATAGCTAACGCCTCCTTACGAAGAACGAACATGGTCGAGAGGTCTTTCACGTCGGATTCCAGCAGCAGAGGTCGAGCGGTACCACCTGACGGGATGGTTTGCACGCAATCCAGAAGCTCATCAAGCAGAGGGATGCCGACGTTTGGGTCAATACCTGCCAGCGCCTTGATTGCGACATTAGCCATACCCAGCATTCCCATATTTGGACTGACGCCTTCCAAGTCCACACCGCCATTGGCAATAGCGAACAGTGCTCGCATCGCCCAGTTATCCGCTTTGGCAATTGGCATTTCAGTAACTTGATACATCATTCCAGCATCACGACCTTTTTCAATCGTGATAGTTTTTGATTTCAGCGTCATTAGATTTCCTCAGCACCTTCGAAGACCATGTTGAAGTTGTAGCTTGTTCCGTCGAGTAGCTTCTTGCCACTAGCCCCGCCTGTCAGAGTTGTAAACCCGCCAGTGCCACTGTAACGTTTGCCGATTGATGGAATTTCGACAACGATATCCACAAATCGGGCTTCCATGTTCGCGTTAAAGTCCTTGCGAATGTTTTCCATAATTTGCGTAGATACGCTGTTTGCTTCCAAGTAAAGCGTCCATTGCGTTTCGTGTGGCGTGTAGCCGATGGACTGTTTACCATCGACACCCATGCGAGTCTCGCCGATATTTGCGTCACCAAAGTTCCACGCGTTATCAGCCTGAAAACCTTGCAACTTCACGAACTCGTCATAAACGCCCTTACAGCGGATCATCAAAACGGCATTTGCCGATGTTAATGTTCTTGGGTTATGTCCCATTGGCATAATGTTTTACCTCTTACTGGACGTTGATTGATGGGAGATTAACTTGCTGAACACTGCCGCCATCGGCGTACCACAGTTTCAGAGGCATTGATTTGCGAAGACCGCGTGTTTGAGCTGGTGTGTCTTCAATCTTCATGCACCAACCTGCCGTATTAATTTGAGATGCCGCATCAAATCCAGCTTCAATGTTGATTTGTTTCTTTTGCTGCTCTGATAGTTCAACGCCAGTTTGGATGCCGCCAAAATTAATCATCTGGAATACCGGATCCGCCACAGCAGAACGATGAATTGCCTTACCTGTTTCGTTGTACGGTACAGAATTAAAGCTTTTCAGCATCGTCATTAACGCTAACTGGAGCTGGTTATTGAAGAACACCTGATTCACATAACTATCAACCCACTTAAACTTACCTGATACGGAACCAGGATAAACAAAGATGAAGCGGTCATTGGCTGTGCCGTATGCACCGTAGAAGTTAAAGCCCATCGCGATTAATTCATCTGCCAGTGCTTTATCTGTTACTGAAGGCGTTAACCCTTCCTGACCACGGAATGCCAAGTTTGTGCGACCGTTCAGCTCATCAAAGTTCAGGCTTGCTGCAAATCCACAGACAAAGGCTGCGTGTTTGTGGCTACCGTAAAACAGGCACGTGCCGCCGATATCGGATTCTTTAATTGCTGAGCTGATCGTCTCTAGCTCACCTTCTCCGTTTTCTGTTTGATACAGAACGTGCATATAGCGGTCTTTTTGCAGAGCGACCCAGCGAGAAATTGCTAGCTTTTCTTCTGCGGTAAAATCAATCGCCGCGATAGAAACAAAGTTTGTCGTTTCTTTGGTGATGCGAGGCAGTAGCTCTTCGATAGTGTCAGCGTTGATGCCGTTGTTAGCTTGTGCGCCAGATGCTTCAGTTAATCCCATGAACGTTGCTAAATCACCTTCAGCAAACGAGATTGAGCCAACTGCGCCTTTTGTTACCCCTTCGATGACAAACACTTTAGCGCCTGTGTCATAGGTACACGTTGCCGCAGCGCCTAAAGCCGTAGTGACTGCCGCCGCCAGAGATGAATAACTGTTAACCTCAGTTTCGAAGTTCACAGATGTAACCTGACCATCGATTGTTAAAATCAGACCTTGTGGTAACGCTGCAAATTCGCTAGCGGTTCGAGTTGGAAGCTTAGCGCCGACTAACTTAGCCGCTTGGGCTGTCGTAACCATTGATGCGATAAATAGCGTGTCAGGCAACACTGTGCAGTTATCAAAGCCTGCAAAATACACCTGCGCAGCCTCATACTCTTTAGAGTCTTTGCCGAACACTTCACCAACCAAATCAGCAGAGCCGAAAGCCTTCACGCCTAGCATCGATGCTGGTTGCTTTTTGGTGATAAACAATGCGTTAAGAGCCAGTGGATTGCCGCCAGTGCCAACGACACCGGGCAATATCTGGACGATATCGCTTGCCGGAATAGATTTCATATTTTTACCTTAGATATTTGTGGTGGTAATTGATATTTCGTCGACACCATCGACGTGATATGTTGTTTCAGGGTTATATTGAAGTTTAACTTCAAGCATCATCCTGTTTTCGTACTGATTTGATTCGTTAACGAGGATATTTTTTCTAGGCTCACCACAATAAAGTGGCTGGCATTTAGTCATTCGCGAGGTTGTATAGTTACTTCGCCAAAGATTCGCTACAACACGAGAGCGTAAGTTTGCCTCGGCACCATAAAAATCCAGTTGAAATGTTGCCTCGACTGAAGACTGAGACGCCATCTCTTCTATCGCTGGATTCCAGTAATCAGAGGTGTAATCAAGATTGCGCTCAAACAACATGTGCATGACAATACCGTCGATAGGGATAGCTTCATTATTCTGATACCCAACTACCACAGGACACGAGAATAACTCGATGAGATAACGCCTAAGTTCAACGAATATATCGCGCTCAGTAACACTTATTGTTGCCGCCATAAAAGCACCTTAACCCATGATGGGTACGATTCTATGACCTTGGTTACTAGCCACTCAGACACCTCAGATTCGCCATAAGCAACAAAGCTAATCTTATCTGCGCCTTTTTGTTTCGCTCGACGAATAGCTTCAATCTGCCCGCGTGCATATCCGTAGATAAATTCCCCTTGCTGATTTACAACCCCTAAATGCTCAAGGTCTTGAGTGCTCAGGCTTTGCAATTGCATGGAGATTTCATATTCGGAATACTTAGGGGTTTGATATCCAGCATCGTCAATGTCGAAACCTTCATTGGCTAACAGAGTCGCAGGCAAGTTTTTATTAACCACCTGAACAGCCGCGTTGGCGATAGCTCTAACCTTGATCATCGTTTACCTCATAACTAAATGATCTAGATAGCCTCATTGAGTCACGTAGTGGGCTATTTGACCCTTTCTTGGCAATTGTAGATTCCGCATTAGGTGGTGAAGTCCAAGTCATTACTGAAGCATGCAACTCTTCAACTATTGCCCCGCCTAGATACTCCATACCGCCCTTTATGCTTCCTCTATTTTTAATGCCATTGGATAATATTGCCGACCATGTAGTTTTCCCATTGGCAATTACTGACCGGAAAAATGGTCTAGGGGGTATGTTTATGGTGTGAGCTGGAATACTATGCTCTGTTGCGAAATTGGCATTTTTTGCTTTAACGAACCTACCGTTTTTATTGAAAGCACCATCCTTTCTAATGCTTCTGTAAATCGTCCCAGTCCTTTCAGCTTGATTTATGCTTGCTCCAAACTCCTGAATGTAAGCAACGTGCGCTACTGGCGTTCCATCATCATAAGTGGCTCCATCCAGTATACCTGCTCGCAACTCCAAGTTACCGTTTAGATATTTCTCCAACGCTTCTTCAAGTTTGCTTTTAGCCATAATAACCACCTCTCCAAACAGGCATTGGCATAACACCAAGCGTGTACAGGAATGAGCGGTATTGACTGGTTAAAGCCCAATACTCGGCACCATAAGGCGTTTGCGTGTACCACTTTTCGGCATTGGTTGTTGTGCCATAGTCCAGCGATACAGATACGCTTCCCTCGGTTGCGCTAGATGCTCGACCTACCGCGCTGTTGCCATCTTCGATATTGGATTGAAGCATGGCCATATGAGCGACCAGTAAGAATAGAAGCATTTCACGTTCTTTCAGGTCTTTAACGCAGCTAAACCTATCATTACGCAAGAGTAGTCCAGCTTTAACGAACGCTGATTCTAGCTGTGCATCAGTGCCTTTGGTGTTGGGATAAATCTCGCGAAACTTAGCTACGTTAAACTCCACAACGCCATCGTTGATGTTACTGGCTGCTTGCTGGCTGCGATATTTCATCAGTTCGCGATTATTCATGTTACCCCTTACTCTTTGGCAGTCTGCACACCATCAGAGTCTTGCTTCAGTCGCTCAGTTTTTGACCTAATGTCTTTCTTTTCTTTTGACTCAGCTTCAACGCTTTTCAATTTTTCGTGAGCGAAGATGAGACCATTTTTAACGATGTCACGACCTTTGTTCTCTTCTAGCCATGCATCCCAAATAGACTTATCGACACCATGAGTTAGACCAAAGCCGTTTTCGTCCTGAATGCCATTAGCGAAACCTTTTACAGTTACTCGCTGATTACCAACATCCAGATACAAGCCATTAGCCAATTTGCACGCTACTGTTACTTCAGACATAAAATTCACCTATAAAAAAGCCACCCGAAGGTGGCAAGGATTAACAACGAGGATAATGATTAAGAAACCAGCATTGATGCAATGAACATCGGACGATAGATGATGCAGCCGAAAGTACCTTGAGAGCGTTTTTGCTTCCAAGATGACAGTTCGGGGATCATCGCGTGAACGCGCATTTTTTCAGTGAAGCTCAGGTCTAATGTTTCTTGACCTTCATATTCACGAACGATCAGCTTAACAACCTCACCCGCATCAGTAGAAAACTCAGGGATGCTGCGAATTTCTAAGTTAGGGAAGTTTTTGTTCAACTGGTCATACACGTTAACGTTGTACTGGTTTGTTTTGTGCAGGTTAACTTCGTTTTTCGGTGATAATAACAGCACCATTGGGGTAGAGGCTTCTACGTGACCATTGGTTTGCTTGATTAGCTCGCCATACAGTTTGCCTTGAATGGAGTCATAAACACCTTGCCCGTCCATTGCTTCCCATGGAGTTGACGTCACATTAGGTAGTGAATCGGGGTCATTCAGGATGCCGTAGTTTTGCAGACCATCAATCCCGTAAATGTAGGATTTGTTCTGGAACTTATTCAGCGTCAGTGCCGCTGCAATTTGCTTGCGAGAAGACCAGTCAATTTTAGCCGCACCAGCCATCGCCATTTCTTTCTCACCCAGGCGGATAATTGTCTGATAGTGATAAGGTTGACGCATAGGCCAGTTAACGTTCACGCCCGCTTGACCGTTGTTGCTGTAGTCGCCGTAGCTTGACGTTTCACCGGTGGATTCAATCACTGGGAAGTGCGCGGTCTGAGTTGTCCAGTCGCCTTTTTTGGTCTCACCGAAAATCTCAGCCATACGCATTGGCGTAACAAGCGTTTCGATTAATTTCGGATCAACGTAGGTAGTGAATAGTGATAACACACCAGCGTTAGGCGTGGTCACTAACTCGCTATCCATTGCCATTTGTTTAGCAAGCGGCGTTAATGCTTGAGGGTTGTAACCTGTAGCAAAGACAATGCCAGCTCGCTGCTCAAGCGCATTAAAATTTAATTGTGTCATTACTTATCCTTACAGTGAGCTAGACATTTTAGTTAAGCCAGAAGTAACCGTTTTGGCCACACGGAACGGAGTCGCTTCGACTGTTGCGTCATCAGGGTCGATGGAATCAACTGCTTTTGCTTTACCTGTTGCTACATCAGCAACAATAAATTGACCGCGAGTACCGCCCGCTTCGAGATTGACGAAATAGTCACCGCCAGTCATTAGGGTGACTTCACGACCTTTAGGTACTAACATTGTCGCACCTTCGCCATATGCAGAGATGATCGCCTGATTGTTACGGTGAACGAAACCAATCAATGCGCCTGCTGTTTTAGCGTTGGTCACTAAGCCTTTTTCGTCAGCCCATGCAAATAAACCAACCGTTACACCTGTAGCACCTGATTTTAACTGCCCCTCACCAGCCAGCATTGAGAAATGCGGGTTAGTTGAAGCAAAGTCACCCGCCACACCTAGTGGCAAGTCGTTATTCATTCGAGTTTGAAAACCTGTCATGATTTATCCTTATTAAGCCTGTTTGAAGCGAGTGGTATACGGGTCTTCAGCGAATGCCGCAGAGTCCATGCCTAGACTTGCTTTTTGAGGTTGAGCGCGATTTTGCTTAACCATGCCAACCATTGCTTTGAATGCGCTAGGATGAACGCCATAGATATCCACACCACACTGCTTTAATGCATATGCGTAGACATCATCTGCACTGTCCATGGCAACCTGACCGACCAGAGATTTAACTTCCTCACGCGCTTCAAATAACTTAGTCACACGTGCAACGGCTTGGTCTTCAGCCAACTTGATAGCCGAGTCCATCGCTTTATCTTTTTCACGGTCTTTGCGTTCGCGCTCTTCACGCTCTTTGATGCGCATAGCTTCTGATTCATTATCTCGTTCAGCTTGCGTTTGCTCATCTTCGGCTTTTTTCTTAGCGTCATCTTCGTCAGAGGCTTTTTTATCTTCCTCTTTCTCGTTTTCAGCCTTTTTAGCCTCTTCGTCTTTAGCACCCACCAACGCTTCGGTAGATACTTCATCCATGCCAAGTGCAACCGCATTCACAATCGCATGAAGTTGCGCTTCTGTTAGGTCTGAATCCATTCCTAACGCTGTTTTTGTTTGTGCGGCAATGTTAGCAAGCGCACCTTTTTTCAGTTTCATTAATTTCTCCAAATCAACTGTTTGATGGTCTGAAATAATAGCGTCTCGCCCGATTCTGCCGCGCTCGACTAATGCAACGTGGTTACCGATAATGTTTCGCATAACTCCGTCGTAATACTGCCCTTCAAACTCTCCACTGGTCATATCTGCTGTATATCCATAACCTGCGGATAGCTCTTTCATTTTTTCTGCTTCGATTAACCCGATTGCATATCCATCCCACACGCACAAATCAGCGAACAGGCGTCCGTCCTCAAATGTGATATTTGAGCCGATAGTGCCAATGGTTGATTGTTTCTGTGGTTCGTCTGAATCGACGGGGATATGCTTGATGAGTAATTGCTTTTTGCTGAATGTGTTTGCTGCTCGCTCTAACTCGACAGGGTCACGCAGCATGTAGTAAATCCGCTCAGGCTCTAAACCAAGCCTTTCACTATCTGGTATCTCTCTACCGTAATAGGGATTTACTGCGGCTTTAGATATCACAGTACGCTCAACGGTTAGGTGTCCGTTTGCGTCCTTACTCCGCATTGATGTGCCACTGTCGAAAGCGAGGCTATCTGTCATCTTCATGACCGCCCCTATTTAAAATGGAAGAATTGCCTTACTGCCACATCGACAATTTATTTTTTCACCCGGCAATATCCATTCGCCATCGATATACATACCTTTTTCAATGTCGAACTTCTTGCCGTGAGCCTTAACGTGTGATTCTCGTGGTTGCTTACCTGCGTGAGAGTGGATCCAAATAGCCTCTTTAATCCCTAGCTCTTTTCGCCTTGCTTGTTCAATAACTGCATGAGCCTTATTGGCTTGGTCACGCGCTATTGTTCTTGCTCGGTTTCTGGCTATATGAAAATCATGCGCCAAGTTATCGGTTAGTGTTGCGAGGTCATATCCGCCCGTTACTGACTGCCAGACATGCATCTGAACCTTGCTTAGGTACTCAGTGCCGATTGACTTGATGAGACAAACGTTTTCACCCATCGCAGCACGCAAGGCGTCGAGTGTTCGTTCGCTATTTTGCATCCGAACAGTGAACCCCTTGCGCCGTAACATTGCCGCAAAGCGAGTATCGTAGTTGCCAACCGTTTTATCGATGAAGTCTTTTGCGACCTCTTCAGATATTGAGTTAAGTCGCCTATTCCACTTATCCAGCATGTAATCAGCGATATGGGCTATCCAGTCTGAAATCCCGTCATTGGCTAGAGCCTTTTTAGCTTTCCCGTGATATTCATTAATGAGAGCCTCATCAAGCTCCTTTCGAATATCCTTGAGGATTTGCATTAGCTCTTTGTAATACCACGCATGTATAGCCTCTGACGTCTTAATTTCAGGCATCACCGCATCACTCGGCTTCTTCCTCCGCACTTCCATAGTCAGGAACTCCAAAAGGTGATGGGATTATCTTGTCGGGGTTGATAAAGCTAAACTTGCTTGATTCGTCCGTTGCAAGTGTCTGCCTCACCTCTTCACCGTCAACCGCGCCGATATTCACCAACTTCTCAGCCGTTTCCGCATTAGTGCGATTTACTTCAGCAATCTCTTTCTCATCCAACTGATAAAGTGGTGTGAACTCGAAATAGATTCCGTCATGAATTTCACCAAATAGATGAAGTTGAATAAGGTCGATGATTTTGTTTAGCTGTGGCAACAAGTGAGCATTTTGAAGTGATGAGATGTAATCGTAATAAATCCGAATTTCACCATCACTATTTGCGTTCAACCCTGCTGGCGTGATACCCAACAACTTAACTAATGGCGTGTGACTAGGCGCAGCCATTTGCTCTTGAGCTTGACGCTGTAACGCATCCAAGCCAGACAGAGGAGTGTTGAATTGGAAGAATTCTTCTTTCTGCTTATCCGTAAGCATCAACCCGCGATTGTCTCTAATCTGCGAGAACATCTGAGCACGCAAAACCATATTTGCGTTACTACCGCCAGAAAGAATATCTTCCATGTCGGTGGCTAGACCAGTTAGCGAAAACGAGTGAATCAGGTCGCTAATAGAGTCAGTTGTACGCTGCCACCGTTCGACATACGGCTTCATTAACTGAAGCATGGATAAACCGCTAAAGTTATAAGCTGGCTTCAGGATATCACTCACAGGTCGCATGATTAGGGTTAGCAATCTATCAGCGTGAGTATTCTTTCCTAACACAAACCACTGAGTAGGCTCGAAGAAATCAGGGCTAGTCGGGTCGGTTGAGTTGTACATGCTAGGCGTTGACCAGATAGGCTCAATGACTGCAAATCCGTTTAACTCGCCCGCCTTTACTCCTGCCTCGTTGATAAGTAGCGGTAAATCACGCTTATCATCATGCCCCTTGATATCGAGATAAATTTGAGAGCGCCCGAATATCATTTCATTCTCAATGTGACGCCTGAAAATGTCACGAATACCGAAATCTTCAAGCGCTTGGTTAATTTGAGAAACAATGTCTGACTTATTGGCCGCATTCTCACCGTCATCGCGTGATTTGACCTTACCCCACTCTCTCGTCATTTCTTTGGCTGTGGTTTCAGGAACGCTGCGATAGTCACTAGACTGAGACATGATCGCCAGCGCAGGATAACCAAGAAATCCAGTGTAGAATCCCACATCTTGGCTAGCGTACTGATTGGCGTACTCATATGTCCCGCAACTATCCATTGCGATAGGCGATTTCTTACCTTCAGGCAATACCAACGGATGAAGCTCAGGAGCTTTAATCTTAACTGGCTGCTGCCGCTTAGTTTCCTCAGTGACTATCATCTGCATTAGCTGCGTTTGAGATGCGGCTTTTTTTGCCTCTAACTCAAGCTGCCTTGTCTTTTCTTGCTCAATAGCAAGCTCCGCCTCTCGCTTTGACAGGCGTTTTTTCCATTTGAATAATTTCATTAGATACCTGCAAGTGCTGCGGGGTTAATTCGTAGACCACCACGAACATCGGCAAACGCCATAATGAACGCATCGGCTTTGTTTGGGCTAGGGATGCCGCGTTTCTTCATATCCTTTTTGCTCTCAACCTTTACGCGTCCGTTATTGTCATAATCGACTTGAGGACGTGATAACTCGGCTTTGAGGTATTCGATATCTTTCATATCACTGGATATGCTGATTAACTGGTCATCGGTGAATTTGTCACCATGCTCGATAGCTCTCCAAGTGTTGTAGAAGCGGTCGGCAACTAATTGCCATTGCTGAGCCTTCAAATTGGAGAACATATCTTTGTTTGTTTTGCCGGGCTTGTAGTTGCTTTCTGGCTTCTCAACGGAAGCGCCAGCATTAAACCCGACAGTAACAATGCGGTTATCTTTGCGGTTAAATTGAGCTTTAACGCCAGCACCTACGCCGATTGAGTCATAGATAACTGTATCTACATTATTCTTAACAGCGTCTGCATAGACCTTGTCAGCGCTAAATATGACGTCTTGCCCTCGCCACTCTTCAACAGACAAAGCAACCGAGCCATGACGTAGGACTATCGCGTTAGCATCTTCGCCATCATCAGCAACGTCGAACCCGACAATTCGCTTACCTCTTGGCTCAAATCCTAACTTGATATGCGCATCGACAGCTGCCTCAATCCATGCAGGCTTGATAATTGCCAGTGCAGAATCCGCTACTGGCTCGCCTAGCCAGATATGGCGGTATAGCTCAGGGTCGCGCTCTTTGCACTCTTCCATTTGCTGAGGGAGTGGCGTGTCGTAGAAGTGGGGATTTACGTCGTAATTAGCCTTGAGGACTATTGCACCCTCTGGCGGATTAACAACAAACCTCTGGTAAGTGTCGTCAAGAATGTTTTTCGGGTTGAAGCTAACCCATATCTCGGCGTTTTTATCTCCACGAATTGAGGGCAACAATACTTCCCATGAATCTTTAACTACCGCCTCAGCCTCTTCAATCCAGCAAATACCGACACCCTGAATTGATTTAATCTTGGTGACGTTATTTTTGATTCCAGCGAATACGAATGAAGCGCCAGTGCCAAGGTGAATGATCGTGTTCTTTTGTATCTCGAACTCTTTCTCATAACCTAGTCGGTCGATGGTTTCACAAAGCAGTTTATGTACTGAATCACTAATCGAACCCTGAAACTCACGAGTGCAAAGAATGACTGTTTTGATTCTGCGCGATACTTCAATCGCTAGCTCTGCAAAGAAATATGACTTACCACTACCTCGACCACCGTAAGCCACCTTGTATGGGGCGCTTGCTGCAAATGGTTTAAAGTAAGGGTTAGCCATCGAATATATCCTTGATAGAACGATTCTCGACTTTCACGTCAGCGGTTAGATCAATGAGGACTTTATCTAAGCCAGTTAATCTAGCCTTGCCCATCGTTGCCGCTACTGCTGCTGATGCTTGCGGGGTTTCAGCGGACAATGCTTTTTGCCGAGCCTCTTCTAATTCTTCGAGTAATCCAGAGACAGTTACATCATGTTTGTTTCTGTGCTCCTGCTGAAGCTCCGAAATCCTTAGTGCAACCTTAGTGTCTGCTAGTAACTTACTTGCATTAACGTGAATTGATTCTAGCTTCATCTTTCCAGTAGCATACGCAGTTCGGTATGCCTCCGAAGCATTACCTTTGTTCTCTATGTATGCCTGACAGAAAGCCTCTTGCTTTAGTGTCAGTGCCATATTCATATCCTCATAACAAATTAAAAAGCCGGCTCACTCGAACTGGCTTTGTGATTGGTTATTTTTGTAGGTTGTACCACTCCCACACTCTACCGTGGTATTCAATTATCTGAGCGTGACCTGTTAACTGGTCAGGGATAGTGCCGGGATAGCCTTCTGCTTTGGCTGTTGCTATGTAATCTAGCATTTCCTTTTCTTGTTCTTTGGTCATAACTTAACTCCATAAAAAAGGCCGCTGAGCGACCTATTGTAATGTTACAGCGTGTGATGACTGCCGATTGCTTGGAAAGACTAGAAGTCCCTGCATTCCTGACTTTCCAAAAGCCTGAACGCATCTAGCCTCAAAGTCTTTATAATCAATACAACCATTGGCTAAGGTAGTGACAGCGACTAATTGATCCTGCACCAGCTGTAAGGCTTCCGGCTTTAGGTATTGATGTATTTTATCTTTACTATCCTTTGCCATCTGCTTAGCTTCTTCATAAACAGAATCAGGCAACACGGCTTGGTATACCCACTTAGCTGTTATCATCCCGAATAACGATGGACAACCGCCGACATGACCAGAATAAGGCAAGCCAGACATTCGGCTTAATGCTTGATAGAAAGGTTGTTGAAAACGCTTTTCCCATGATGTTGGCTTATCAAGTAAGAATATCGCATTGATTCTCTCATCGTTATAAACTGGCATATTGCCACGGATAAGAGCATCAATTTGTTCATCACACCATATTTCAAAATCAACAGACAACCAACGAGCGAAACGCACTGCTAGTTTTGGATGCAGCCATGTTCCACCTTGAGACCCAGCCTTTGTTTTGACTAACCCTGTTCTTTTAACAAATCTAAGCACCTTAGTTCTCGATGCCGAAGATGTTGAATCTAACCTTTTGATTTCACTTAATTCTGTCACAAAACCAGAATTGGAAAACAGCTTCCTGCTTAAAGCCGAAAGATATTCCAGCACATCTATTTGCCTCAGCCATGCAGTAGGCTCTTTATCAAACTTAGCTGCCACGTCTGTGGCGTTGATCCATCCACCATCATTAAAACGAATAGGATGTCCGTAATATTCGAGAGGAATAATATTAGTCATTAGTTAGTTCCTTTTAGAGATAAACCTTGCGCTCAGGAGTAACCAGCCCAAAGAGGGTTAACCAAACCACTACTGGTTATCCTCAAGGCTTATCCTGAAAGGTTCTTTGGTGTGTGTGTGCCGAGCGTGGCACAGAGTGAAATGCGTACTACTGATTACAAAACTTAAATAAATGTAACTTTCTTTTAACTTTACTTTCGTAACATCACGTTGATAGGGGTATGTTTATTACATCGCTAAGTTATTACCTTCATAAATATTCCTACCCTTTAAGCCCCCTGTCCGGGGCTATTTTTTTGCCATTAAAAAGCCCTGCTATTGCAGGGCTCGTTGTTGTTCAATTTCCCGTTACACTCAAAAAATCTACGCATCACGTTAAATCAACAAGTTAAAAACAGGTGCTCATATAGGGGCCCATATAGAGAAGCTCACCCTACCGACACCTTAACTTAGGAGATTTACATGGTACGAATTACTGCATTACTGATTAAACTTGTTGCTGCTACTGGTGTTTACTTATTCTTGCAAGAATCAAATCCAGAACACGCCATCGCTCTAGCCGTTGCCATTCTTAGCGCCTAGCCTCTCCGCTTCAATCTCTCTAATTGCTTTCTTGTCCAAGTTGCACTTATTCAACTCATTCAGACTATCTGCCAGTAGCATCACTACATCACCGTAAGTTAGTTCAGTAGGGATAACAGGAACCGAACAATCAGCGATTAAGTGCGGGGGAAGTGGTACCGGCTGAACGGGAACCAGTTTCTCTTTTGTACTTGCGCAGCTCACTAACAACATCATCGGGCACAGCAGTATTAGCGCACTCATTGTCTTTGAGCACTGTTTTGATAACAGTCTTAACTGTGACATGTTCTGAGTCCTCTAATTGCTTTGCTTTGACGTTGGCTTGTGAAATTCGGTCAAATATAGAGAGCGTCCGATACACATTAAATACAATGCGGTTACTCTCTATAATCTTTTGGTCTTTCTGGTCGCTTAACTGCTTCTCATGGGATAGTGCTGATAGAATCCAAATGGAGAAAAACAAAAATGCAGCAAGCCAACCAGTGAGCGGATGCGTGAGTATTTTTAGTTGCTGCCCCATCGTGCTTTATATCCTCTCACATCGATATGCGTGAATGTCTTATAGCGACCAATGCCGTAGCTATCAGGAAACTGAGATTCCAAATAATCAGCAACTTCTTTCGGCGCTACATCTTTAACCTTGATATCTGCCGCTGTGCCTAGCAAGTGCTGAGATTTAGGAGCACCACCTACTTTACTGTTGTGTTTAGCACAGCGACGACCACTGACAATCACTACTGGCTTGCAAAAATGAGCGCGAACGCCTTCAAGAATTTCAACCAACTTTGATTCAACTTGATTTGCTCCGCACCCATCTTTACATGCAAATTCTTTGCTATCGAAATGTTCACTTAATTTCATTTCTTCACCATAAAAGTAAAAGGCTGCTTAACTAGCCGCCAGATTGATTTGACTCGGGTCACTAATTTACTAATGACAACAATGGACATGATGTTGCCACCTGCTGAGAAAATAACGATGAAGAGAGCGCCATCAAACACAACGTCAGACGGAGCTGATACACGCTTACCCATTACCGTTTCATATATCTGGTAAATCCAGCAGATGAACAAAACTGTTCCAACTATTGAATCTCTTCGCTTTTCATAGCGACAAAAGAAAACTATCAACGCTGACGCCATCATTAAGCCAACATCAGCTGCATCCCAAGGATTCAAATACATCCAATCCATTAGTTGATTAATGCGGTCAAGGAAGGTTTCCATTAGTTACCTCCTTTGTTGCGCCAGTCCTTTATGGCTTGAGTAATGCTACTGAAGTTCTTATCAATCGATGCGCCTACACGACCAAATAACTTTTTAAGGTTATCTTTGTTGGCACCTAAAACCAGAATAGGAATTAGTAAAGCAGAAACGATGATCGCAGTTATTTTCGGGCTTATATCCTTCTGCCAGAACTCTTGCACCATCTCAGAGAATGGATGAGCCAATAGCGCCCCAGACCCTAAAGCCAAAAAGAAATGGATGACCTTTTGAAGGTTATTATCCTTAGATGCAATGACAGAAGCAGATGCCCCAATGATCGCACCAAGTATCACGCCATAATCAGCACCCAATAGGACACCGCCCATAGCGCCACCGCCCGCAGCACTAACGGCTACTCCTGTCAGGGTACTTGGCATATATAACACCTGTGTTTTAGTTAATGGATAGCCGCGCACAATCTCTATGCGTCAATTAAGTGTGTGTGATTAGAATTCTGTGGCGGCGTATACGAAAAAGCCCCACATAAAGTGAGGCTTGTTATAAATAATTCATAATTTACTCTGGTGAGGGTAAAGCTAAGATAATATCATTTAGAAGGGGTAACGCCTCTGCATCTCTACCTTTGAAATAAGTTATAGATTTGTTTTTTATCCAGTTATTGATTTCATAATTAAACATAGTTATCAGCTCATTTGGATAAAGCCTAGCCTCTACCACTGGCCTTCTTCCGTCATCAAACTCATGCTCATAGGTGGGAAATGAATCTGGGTCATACCCTTTGGCTCTTAGGATGTCACTAAAAAATCTACCTAACGAGATATCTGGCATTAATTTTTGAGGCAACATGTACCCTCTACTTTCAAGGGGAGCAAGAAGCTTAAGCGTCATTTGATCAAGCATAGAAAAGTGGGTTGGAGGTATTTTTTCTCTGTTAATCATATATCGTCGGACATGGTATGGCATCGCAGACTGACTCTGCTTACCACCAGACATCCAATCAAATACCCATTTTGATACAAGAACTGCAAATTTTGGAGATGCCCACTGACCAAGATTTATAGCCACTTGAGGATGAACCCAAGTCCCTTGGATATAAGGATTTCCTCCCCTAACTATTTGAATTAATTCCGATGCCGGAATTCCGGTGTCGATAGACAGTTCGGAAATAAAAGCTTTTGATGATGCATTATCAAGGTAATGATTAAGCCGCTTGCCTGCTGCCTGACACATGGCTGTAGCATTAATATATCCATCATGCGCCCTTTGAGAAATAACAACATTATTTTCTTGCCTAGAAATTAATGGTAATTCTAACTCTAGTTGATTCATTACATCTCCTCGCAAAAAAGTCCACATATACTTTATGGCAAGCGAGATTAAAACTAAAGTGAAATTAATGTATATACGAAAAAAGCCGCACTATGCGACTTATTGAATGTGAACTTGTAAGGATTACTTACAGGTTGAATTAGCTGTGGAGGCAGGAGCCAATCCCTGCAATCTCGGTATTCGATGCGCTCTACCGCATTCCCAAGTTTCCTATTCCCGAGCATCAGGCTATTACTGGTGCTAACTGGCTTTAGCATTCTCCACAATGGTTAAGATGCGTCCTCCATGCTAAGCAAGGGTGATGTTACTAACCAAGACGCACCTTACCATTACAGAAAAGCCCCTACCGAAGTAGAGGCTCTATTTTGAACTTGTTAACCGCTCTGTGTTTTAATGCCGTGAGCTTATCACAGATATTACATGTAAATTTCGCGATATCTAGTCTTTCTTCTGCGAAAACAGCCAACATTGCATCGTTTGATTGCTAATGTTCCGGTTCCGCTCTTTTTATTGCGTAATATAACTCTTCCTCCAATATTTCAAGCGCCCACTCAATGCGCCGAGTGCATTGCTGAATACTAACCTCTTGCCCAAACCTTAATTCTCGAGCCATTTTTTGCGGGTATTTGCGATCACAATATCGTTTAATAGCTACATGACGAATTGGGTTGCTTAGCTTAAACGTCTTGTTAATGACTGATTCAATAAAAGCGGCATCATCTTGTTCTTTGGCGAGAGCGATGAGGTCGCTTAAACTACTTTTTGGATTTAGGATTTCGTGTGACTTTTTAAAAAGCTCATCACCTTTGTAACCCATCTTATGTAAGTCATTAACTACCTGAATAATACGTTTCCCTTCATTTTCATTCCAATCCGAGCGAACCATGAGCCGACCGATGACACTACACTCGCCACCTTCTGCGTAATCATCACCCCCATAGACCTTCCCCCACAAGAGAAGCATATATCTAACCCAAACACGTTGAGAGTCACTGATGTTTTTACGATGCCCAAACCATACCCTACGAATATCGCTTTTTTTGGCGTACTGAGTTAACAAATAGAATGGCTCATCTCTTTTCATAATTTATTACCCGATGTTCCACGCTGCCTGCACATTGTGAATAACTGCCCGCGCGATACCAAATGCTCACTACCATTCAGATCCCTTGCGAACTTCCTTACTGTCGCCCTATAAACGCCAAGCTCTCTTGCAACAGCGGTCATATTCCCGTAGTGCTTAATCAGCAACTCAGGGATGGTCGTAATTTCAGCCTGCATCTTTCAGCTCCTTCAGCCTCTTCCTGAAAACCTCTTTGATGGTTTTGCATTCATCAATAGTCCATTTGTGCCGCTCGTGATCACACTCGATGGACTCAACAGCTTGCTGCCCTATTCGATTAATAAGCTCAACGCGATATGGAACTAGATTCCCCGATTTATGCTGATTACAAACAACGCATTGACGATGAATGTTGCGCTCATCGAATCTCAGTTGTGGAGCCGCAGCGGCAGTCCGATAATGACCGGCATCCCACTGAGCAGATTGAAACGTTCCGCATGATATGCATGGCAAATCACGGTCTCTTTGTCTGATGTATGCGTTGACGGCTTGTTGTGCTTGTTTAATCCAATAACTGCGGGGTTTTACTGCTAACTTGCGGGCTTTGAGTTTATCGCGGGCTTTTACTTCTTTTTGCTTCTGTTCTTTCTTGAGTTTTGCTTCTAGTTTTTCTCTCTCCTTACTTCGTCGCTTGATTGCTAATTTAGCTCCACATTCTGGACTACACCATTCAATATTGGTAAGTTGAGGGTAATGCCACTTGTAGCATGTTTTACACTTTCGGCGATACTTTTTAAACATAATGACCTCAATAATAAGGATTATATATGAACAATGGTAGAGATGAGCTGTACCCTATATCTGGTAATTTTTCTAAAGCTGAGTTTCAAAATCTAGAGTCAGAATGCAAGGCTATTGAAAATAAGCTGAATATTTTTTACGGACCAAAAGATGGTGAAGAAGTTAATTATTTTTGGAATCCTATACGTGTTTATGTTCAGAGCTTTTCTGAATCTACTGAAGGGGTCATTCACAATGTTAGAATTGGAGTTCACAGCTCAGCAGCAATAGCTTGTGAGTCAAGAGACCAGCTTAAAACTCTTGGTTACGACGCGGGAAATTTACTTAATTAAGTTTTTTAATAAAAAGAGGGAGTTAATTAAATAACAATTTTCTCTCTCTTCCTCCGCTTCTTGGCAGCTCGGTTTATCTTTGCGTGACCTGTGATGCGCTTGGTTGATGTTTGGTAGCTACGTTGATGCTTGAAGTTGTTAGTCCATTGCGTGTCATGTATTGACAGTGACGCAAGAAAACGCGCCATTTTTGATATGATGTTCATCTCTCTTGCTGCTCCTTGAGTTTCTGTTTGTCACCGATGCGTTGCGCCCACTCCAATTCTCTTTTAGCGTCATCAGTGAATTTCACGCCATTTTGTGAGCCGAACCAGTGAGCACATTCGATAACATCCGCTATTTGTCTTACTCGCATTTTGCTAGTGCGTTCACCAAAATAAACAATGCCGCCACCTAGCCCGATAGCCGACCGTTGAGCACCACCGTTGACCTGTTTATTCAGTACGGTGATTAAATCCTTCCAATCCTCTTTATCGTACCTTTGACCATGCCATATGACCTGTTCAGACAAATCAGTAAGGGTTGCCCACATGCGGTCATTTTGTGCTTTGGTTCGTTTGGGTTCGGAGAGTTTTACTTCGTAGGGCTTGGCTGAATCTATTGGTAGGTTTTGTATTGCTTCGATGGCGTTCTGTCTGATGTTTTTGCTACTGAGATAGTATGTCTTTAGTGACATTTAACCTCCTATTGACGATAAATCATAATGACTAAACCGCCTTTGGTTGCGACCTTAATAGTCTGGTTATCTTTAATTTCGCCCAGTTCAAACGCATCGTACAATTCATCAACTGCCGCTTGCTTTCGCTCCTTTGATTTGCGTTTAAATAATTTGCTGAATATCAAACTTACGAACCAGCAAAACGCTTGTGTAACAATCCACACGTAGCCCATCATTGATAGCGTGGCTACTATCCATTTGTATGTTTCATCGCTCACTGTTAGCTCTCCTGTTCCATGCATCTATCGCTAAATGGGCTAGGCTTCTGTCAATATTTAAATGGCATGACGTGCAACAAACAACCCAATACTGCCTCTTCTCTGAATTACGTAATGCCAATGTGATATCGCCATTGCCGCACATTGGGCAGTTTTTAATCCTTTTGCTCATCATTCACCCTCTGGCATTGGTGGGAGTGGCATCCAGTGAGTTATTGGATAATCGTCATCTTCATAAAACTCATCGTTATCGCTGATATAATGGCAGTAAGAACGCGACCAGACCCAACCTTCAAAACCTGAGTCTGAACGCATGAACACATGCCATACAAACTTGCCATTCCAAAACCATCCTGCGAACACTGCCGTGTCTAGTTCAGGTAGTGAATCACTACACTTAACCCAATTAGTTCCCTGCATTAGATGCCTCCATCTGTTAACGTTGTTCCTTTCATCACTCAACACCTCGCTTAATTTCCGATATCTACGCTATGTAACTTTCCGCTACAGAACGGACAGAAGTTTAGGTGTGTTCGTTTTCCGTTGCCTTCATCGTAATAAACCGCTTCGCCAAGGCTATCTCCTGTCCATGTATCGACAGCTGAGTATTTAAATATCCCCTTGGTCTTACCATGTGGTGATTTTATCTTTGCTGCTTTGCGCATAAAGTCACACAGATAGCTTGCGTATTTTGTTCCGTTTGATTCGCATTTTTTCATCTTAGAAGTCCTTATGATTCCCACTCGTAGCCAACTTTAATTGCTTTGGCTTGCTCGAGAGTATTTGTCATCACTTTCGTGTTAGAAATATCGCCCCAACAATCACACTCAACTGGCGTTAGGTAATATTCATTTTCTGTTCCATCATCCGATTTGTAAGTGTGACGAACCGGATCACCTAATACCTTGGTGACGGTATGTGTTAATAAATTCATCTAGAAGTCCTTATGATTTGGTGTGTTACTTAACTTGGCTACGGTAGCTTTCCCATCCGAAATTAATCGTTGTCGGGCTACCCATTCTTAAACGGTCTATAACTCGCTCACCCAGTACCTTTGAAAGCTCTGCGAATGCTAAGTTAGTCAGTACTCCAACTGGCTTTTTGTTGGCTAACCTACGGTCTACAACTTGGAAAATAATCAAATCCTCGTTGAGGTTTCCACGTTGCACGCCAACGTCATCAAGCACTAATAAATCAACCTCGCACAGGTCATCGATTAATTTCGATTCTGATGTCTTGGCGTCATTCTGGTAGGTTTCTCGTACTCGCATCATCAGGTCTGGCAATGTAGCGATTAGGATGCTCTTACCGTGCTGTATGAGGTGATTTCCGATTGCTGCTGCTAAGTGATTCTTTCCGGTTCCTGCATTGCCGCTGAAGATGAACCCACCAAAGTTTTTGCCAAAGTTCTCAGCGTAATTTTTGGCTTTACGTAATGCGGTTTGCTGCTCAGGTGTGGTGACTTGGTAGTTATCGAATGTGCAATCTATGTGAAGCGGGTTTATTCCAGATCGACCCATGATTTTATTCAATCGAGTAACACGGTTTGCATCAGTGATCCGCTTTGAATCAATTTCGCCCTGCTCTCGTTGCCATGCCATGAGTTCTTCAGGTGTTTCAAACTTTGGCTTGATGTGTTCCGGCATCAGTTTTCTAAACCGAGCCAGTGCTTGCATTCCTGTGCTCATCAGAAGTTCTCCGGTATGAATTCTTGGGTTCGGCTAGGTGGCATAACTCGCTTAGATGGCGTCCAAGCTGGCTTGGTATTTTTGTTCTGGTAATTCAATTTCTGGCTAGCAGTGATAAACCAGTTTTTAGGCTTGTCAGCTCTAAACTCAATATCCAATCGTCTCAACTCATGTTCGAGGTCGATGTTTGAATACAGGTTTTGCCATTCAGTAAAATCCTTTTGGTTTAATCTGATTACCTCACCTTCGAATGCATACCTTGATTTAGCTGTCACAGCCAAAGGCTGGGTGTTATCTTTAGGTTCATTGACTGGTTCAAAAGAGTGACTGGTTCTGGGTGCAGATTTTTCACTAGGGGGTGGTGCAGATTTTTCACTAGGTTGGTGAAACTGTTTCACTACCTCTGGTGCAGATTTTTCACTATGGGGTGAAATTTTTGCACCATCTAAATTAAGAATATAAACATTAGATGAATTACCTTTTTCGCCACTTCTGTAAACCTTTCTGACCAATCCCTGTTCACACAAAGCATCGATGTGATTAATAACGCTTCGTCTACTTATTTCACATTGATCAGCTACATGTTGATATGATGGGAAGCACTCTCCTTTGTCATTGGCATTATCAGCTAGCTTTATCAGAACAAGCTTTCTTGATGGATTACCAACTTTTAACTGCATGGCTTTCGCCATTAATATCATGCTCACGCTGCCTCCAATTGCTCCATTGCCAGTAATCCAGCGATCCACTGAATTCCTTTAGGCGTGAATTTAACTTGCGTATAAGCGTGACCATTTATTTGATTCTCACCTGTTTTTACATCAAATCTACCTGCTTCAAGGTGCTCTGAGTAAGGTGTTAATTTTCCAGCCAACTTATACATAATTCGTTTTGAGATTAAAAAGTCTCTAAAGAAGTTTTCTTTAACTTTTAATAACTTGCTTGTTTCTCTAAATCCAAGTAAGCCAGTAGCCTGAACGTAGCGATCAACAAATTCAGCTTTAGGCGCTGCGATTGCTAATTGTTGCTCGACGATTTGTTTCTGTTCTGCTAAGTCTGCCGCCAGACGTAAAGCTTCTGGCAGCGTTTGAGGGATGAGAGGTTTTTGAGATTCAAGTTCTTGCCAGCGTTTAATAATCGCCATTCTTAACTTGATGCTGTAGCCAGAAATCAAACATAGACATTCTTCTTTGTTGAGTAGAAGCATTTGCTGCGTTCGGTTTTTGGTGTCTGTGTAATCTCCTAGCTTTTCAGGAGATTGAATTTCAACCAACATCTTGCGAATGTCAGTCATTACATTGTCGTGCCTCTTGCCTGTTAGGTCTGAAATCTCACGACTGCTCATGGTCACTTCGCCGTTGTATGTGTTTACTAAATTGGCTATTTGGTTCATAATTACCTCATTAGTTGTTGTTTAAATAAGTTCCATCTGAGCCTCATCGGTTGCCGCCTTTGAGGTTTTTCTTTTTAGCTTTCCTTTCCCTTCCAGAACCTGAATTAACCTTTCTGCATAGTCACCTTCAATAACTACGCTTCTAGACTTCTCAGGCATTGATACAGCTTCAGTAGGTAAGCCATAACGAGCTATAGCCTTACAAGCCAAGCTGAATATGCGACTCTTCTCTCTACTAGCTGAACTCGGGTGAATACCCATTGCTTTAGCGAACCCGTCATTTCCATCTTTAAACATCATTTGAAAGAAATAGGTTTCGAGTGTTTCTGGTTTACATGTGATTTTGATATTTTTTGCTGTGTCCATTTGTTAAATTCCTTTTGACGTAGTTAGTCCGTTGCTCACGATCCTGTGAGTTAAGTTTGCACACGATGCATGTGCTTTGGGCGATATTGTTAAAGAGCGAGTGAATTACTTTTTACTGCTAGGGAATGGTTTAATTTCAATTGCCTGAACACCATTCTCTGTTGATGTTAATAAAATATTTCTACCCTCTCTTAGGGCTTTGCTAATTGCGGTCTGATGAACCCCAATTAAAGATGCTGCTTTTTCCTGACTGTTTTCTTTTACAAACTCAGATAAGGGAATTCTTTCCATGGTTAATCTCCTTTCTATTCCACAACACAATAATACTGAAAGTATTAATAAAGGTCAATACATATGGTATTAACACTTTTAATAGCATTGGTATTAGAATTGACGCTATGAGTTCTAAAAATAAATTGACGACAGAACAGCTTGCCGATGCTAATCGACTAAAAGCTTTGTATGAGTCCAAGAAAAAAACACTAGGCATTACTCAACAGCAAATTGCTGATATGTTGGATATTAGCCAGGGTGGTGTTGGTCATTATCTGAATGGAAGAAACCCACTTAATGTTCAGATTGCCTCTGTTTTCTCTAATATACTTCAAGTCCCTATCAGTGACTTTAGTCCGGTTTTAGCTAAAGAAGCAGAGATGATCACAAATGCGCTATCGCCTAACGTGTCAAACCCTAGACCATATAGACCTGCACCTAAATACCCTGTAATTAGCTGGGTGCAAGCTGGGTCATGGAACGAAGCATGTGAGCCTTACACGTTAGATCAGATTGATGAGTGGTATGAATCAGAAGTGCACGTGCAAGGCGCTGCGTTTTGGCTGAGAGTTGAAGGTGACTCAATGACGGCATCATCAGGACAAAGTGTGCCAGAGGGTTCACTGGTCTTAGTGGACACTGGCAGAGAGCCAATAAATAACAGTTTGGTAATAGCGAAACTGACTGACTCAAACGAAGCCACATTCAAAAAACTAGTTATTGATGGCGGTCAGAAATTCTTAAAGGGATTAAATCCTGCGTGGCCTATAACGCCAATAAACGGAAACTGTAAGATCATCGGCGTGGCTGTTCAGATGATGATGAAGCTTGTCTAGTGCCTGACGACACGTTTTAATATGAAGAGACTGCTAGAGCTGATATCCAACGCTAACATAATGATACTGCTAGTTGTTATAGCGGTGCTGGATATCATTCTATTGTTACTGATTGTTTTTGATGGCTGACGGCACGTTTTAGGGTGTGGTACTACTTATTTTACAGCTTACTCATTAGGTTGATTTTTATACTGCGAGGGCATATATTATATTTACCCACGCAATGAGGTTTAGCCATGTTTAATTTATTAAAAAGGAAAGATAAAAAACAACATCTTGATGATGTTGAAGATATCTTATCAGAAATTAACAAGACTAAAGAAAAAGTGAAAAAATCTCAAAAGGATGTCGAGGAGGATATTGAGCGTGGGTCAAGAATCACAAAGCATAGATTTACTCTATGATTATTTTTATCAAGATTCAGAACGAATTAAATCTTTAATTTCGCAAATGGATAATGGCGGTCTTCAGATATCCTTTAAAACAGTAAAAACTTCATCAGATAAATCATCTCATAATGCATCTGTAAAGATTCCGTTCGTTAAAGCTGGGCTATCAGCAGAAGATTCAGCAGCAAAAAGTAGCGAAAAATCTTATGACTCAACCTTTAATCACCCCCTGAATTTACTTAGTATTCTTCAAAAAAATGAAATGCTAAAGACAAGTCTATCTACGTGTGCCTTAGGGGATGTGGTTCTCATAAATGGTTCCATAAGTGTCTTTGATACAAAGATGGCAGTTGATGCAATGCCGTTTCTTAAAAAGATGATGACAACTGTTAATGGGGCAAACAAAGGAAAAAGAGATAAAGAGATGGAGAATGCCATAAAGCACTCTGTCGATATGTTGTCTATACTTCCGACATCGACCCAAATAGATCTGGTTGATACAGAAAAAAATTCTGTTTGGATGTCTGTTGATGCTAATAATTTGACGATCAATACAGGCGATATTGTATTAAAATACGGAGCCAAGATACCAGGCACATGGTATATGCTAGGTATTGTAGACGCGAAACCAGATACTCAATATGACGATGATGACAACTTTATTGATAATGCCATTCATCACAATGACCTGAAAAGTGGGTTTGTTGAGATGTTTGACTTAATAAAATCTATGGCAGGAAGACCTAGTGAAGCTTATGGCATCACTCCTATAATAATTTTCAGGTCAATATCCTAAGTCCTACACAGCCCTCCCCGCGAGGGCTTTTTTGTGCCCGCAATTCCCCGTAAGTGTGATTTTCATCGCAAGATAAATAATTTTTGAAAATAAATTCTGTTTAAATTCAATCAAGTAATACTTTTGGTATTTATTTTAATATCATTAGTATTGACTGTGATTAATACCTTTAGTATTATTAATTTCATCAAAGGCAAGCAGCATGAAATATACGCCGAGTTCTTTAACAATTTGGATATCACACCTGATGCTGAGCGGAGAGATCTGCGTAACTCAGTTCCCTGACAATCCCCAGCCTTCAAGGGGGCATGGCATTCTCGGGCAAGCGGCGGACAGTGTCGGGTGTGAGCTAACTTTGGGATTGGTGAATGCTAAGGCTGATTAGCAAGATTTTGCGGTTACTCGATGTGCAGCGATTACGATAAAAATGCAAACCGTAACGTAGGAGTTCAGTGCCTACCACCAATCACCAAAGTTAACTAGGAGGAAATATGAACTCTAAGAAACGACAGGAAAGACGACGCAAGGCATGGATTGCTGAGCGTACAAATAAGCCTCATACGGCATATAACGGCACGGACTGCCCGATAGCAAACTTGGTACTTGAACTAAAATCAGCACCAGACACACGCAAGCAACCACGGCTACGCAAGCCGATTATGAGTGATGGAAGCATCACAGCAAGGGGATGAGCATGAAAATTACAGTAAAAGTAACAGATGGCGAACTCATGGAGATGGAGCTAACAGTTGAGCAACTGGAACATTCGATAGTTGTTGCCCTTGATGCTCATCGTGATTATGCAGGATTCACCGTGGAGGCAAATATTGTCGATTGGGATGATGAGGAAGTGTTCGCTAGTTAACTAATTACAGTCCATCAAGGTGGGCTGTGGTGAGATAGCTTTTTTGACAGCACGACAATAAACCAAAGGCGATAAATCGGTCTCGCCATAGATGTAAGTACCGTTTGAATCGGAGGATTTATGTAGTGATTAAACTTAACGTATCTAAATAAATTAAATATGCAGGTGCCATGGTCTGTGAGACCCGCAGCCTAGAGCGATATCTAGGCAACTAACCAGAGTTTATTACTTAGTGGGCTGTGGTGAGTTGATTAATAGATAGTAGAGGGCTACTTAGATTTAAGCGAATCAACGCAACTTATTAGCGCGTTAGCTGCATCAATTTGCTCATCGTTTATTGATAGATATATTTTATCTTTAACCATGTCATCTACACTAACATGACCATATTCATAACTTAGTATGCGAATAACACCGTAACTATAACCAGTCAAAGATGCTTCATTTTTCACATCTATTGACCTTGTCATTTTTACACTCAATTTCTTTGTGTCATATATGTCATTTTTTAGCTCAGTAAAGTAAATATCCTTACATTCAACAGAGAATCCTTTCTCACCACTAGAGTCTGGCGTAAATGACATACAAACATCATCAGGCTTGCACTGATTAGCAGCCATTACAGATGTAGAGAATAAGAGCGCAGCAACAGTAATTAGTTTCATAATCATAAATCCATTTATTTAAGTTAAATGGAGTATACCAGCATTTTAGTTAATAACGGAGGGAGCATGACAATACATGAGTATCACAATGGAAATCTACCCATGCCGAAGTTATTTAGACCTATTCGAGTCGAGTTTGATTCGCTGACCGGCTATGGTGGATATGAACATTGGGTTACTACAATCAGGTATGTAAGACGAGTTAAACACGCTGATGGTTGGCGCTGGCAGTTGGTCAGGACTAATCATAAGGATCTAGATAGATGGGATTACTACCTAGATTCAGACAGGGAAGCCCTTAACGATATCAATTATGAATACGGACTGATGAAATAGTTTAGGAGGGAGTATGACAGAACAATACGAATATGCATCGATTCGCGTAGAAATGGCTAGTGATGCGACTATCAGGGATTATTTCGCCAACGCGGCTATGCAAGGCGATTTAGCTTCACAAAGCGCAGAACTCGGTCATTTCCCAAATGATATTTCAGATGAGCACTTAGTTAACAGGGCTAATTTCTACTACCGCATGGCAGATGCAATGTTAAAGGCTAGGGGGTGATATGCAGAATAAATTTGTACATTTATTTGAAAGTGGAAATTACCAGTTACTTGTAAAAAAGACCGAAAGTGGCGATGGTAAGCCAAAATTATCACTAATCACCCAATATGATGGTGCAGAAGTAGATTTCGGTATTGTAATGAACAATGAGGATGACCTTGATAATGCATTTAATAACTATGAGCAAATCAAGGCTGGAGCTGAAAAGTACTTAAATGAATTAAACCAGTCAACATCTCTGCAAGACTTCATTAAGCGTATTTATTAGCAATCGCAAAATCCATCGGTCAGCAGTAACCCACCACTTAATCATTCATATCGCTATTAATAGTGAGGAATACGCACATAAGGAATTAATTATGAGTAACTTCGGATATTGCGAAGGAGACACCTGTTTGCGTAATGGGTGCCAAGGAACCATAGAACGGCATCCAGTGAATAATTGCTCTTGTCATTTAAGCGCTCCTTGCAGTGCCTGTACAGAGCCTAGCGGATACTGCGATGAGTGCGGATGGGAAGAATCAGAAGATGAAATCATTAATGACTATGTTGTCAGTACAGACAAAGCTACTGGAGCTTATCGCTCATGGGAGCCTAGAAAATTAGACCCGACAAAACTGGATTACCACAGCAAGCCACATTCAAGCTGCTCAATGATTAAAGAAGGCGTTTATCCAGACGGAATGGATAAAGAAGAAGTTAGGAAAGAAGTTATTGGCACGTTTGGCGGTAGGTTTGAGCACTTTGGCAATGGAAAATTTAAATATATAGCCTACACGGATTAAGTAACCCACCGCACCAACACCAGAACCTAAATAACAATCGCTATCGCAAGATTAGCGCAGGTTTCGCACATCCAGAGGTAAGCATGAATATTGATAAATACAAACTTTGTTTAGCTCAATCACAAGCTGGAATTGCACGTTATCTCAAGGATGAGAGCGGATGGAGCGAAGCAAACGAAACATTAAAAACAGCATACGGAGTACAACATGAACGCAAAGCAGAAGCACGCAAAACAGCAGATATTCACCCTACTTCGCGAGTCTGAAATGACAAATGAGCAAATCGACGACTTAGTTTTCCAATGGAAAATGAAAGCATCGATGGAGCGCACAAATCTCATTCAGCATGAAATTAACACTCGTGGAGCAAAAGCATTCACGTAAGGAGATAGTCATGCGTCCTATTTTGGATATGTGTTGCGGTAGTCGCATGTTTTGGTTTGACAGGCAAGACAACAGAGCAATTTACAGCGATATAAGGGTAGAAAAACACATTCTATGTGATGGCAGGAAGCTAAATATAACACCAGATATTATCGCTGATTTTAAAAACCTCCCCTTCCCTGACAACTCATTCCATCAAGTTGTATTTGACCCACCTCACTTAATTCGCGCTGGCCACAATGGTTGGATGTTTAAAAAGTACGGTCGATTAAATAAAGAATCTTGGAAAGAGGATTTAGCGAAAGGATTTAGTGAAGCATTTCGAGTGCTGCGGACAAACGGAACATTGGCTTTCAAGTGGAACGAAACTCAAATCCCAACAAAGCAAGTATTAGCCCTTACTGACTATAAACCAACGATAGTTCAGCGCGTCGGCAAGAACGATAAGACTCACTGGATATTATTCATTAAGGACGCCGCATGAGAATTTCAGAGTATGAAAATTTCGTCACCATTCCAGACCGTGAGCACTTAGCAAATCAGGATGATGAGCTAACTAATGAAATGGCTCAGAGGTTTTATGATGCCCTTCCCTCATCGGTAATACAGAAAATGAGCACTCAAGAATCAGATGAAGCATGGAACGCTTTTTTTGAGGCTGCAAAAAGCGAAAGGAGGCTATTGTGAGTACAGCAGTTCAAAAGGTATATGAAATTATTAACCCGCTCAAAACGGAATTTGAGCAGGTATGCAGCGAACCCAGCATAGCATTTAAAAGGGAGTCTGAATTTGCTATGCAGATATTTGCTAATAATGATTTTCTGGCGAATGTCGCAGTGAATAACGTTGTTTCAGTTCGAAGTGCTGTAATGAACATTGCGGCGATTGGTATTAGCTTAAACCCAGCGCAAAAACTAGCTTACTTAGTACCTCGTGATAAGAAAGTATGCCTAGATATTAGCTACATGGGATTAATGCATATAGCCCAGCAGTCAGGTGCCATTAAGTGGTGCCAATCAAGCGTTGTACGCCAGAATGATAACTTTCAGCTCACATCAATAGATACCGCACCTCGCCACGAATACAACGCCTTTGCCACACAAGAGCAAAGAGGTGAAATAGTCGGAGCTTACACGGTAGTTAAAACAGAAGATGGCGACTACTTAACTCATACAATGGCTATTGCAGATATTTATGCAATTCGTGATAGGTCATCAGCTTGGAAAGCTTGGATATCCAAAAAGGCAAAATGCCCTTGGGTTACAGATGAAGAACAAATGATTCTGAAAACTGTTGTTAAACAAGCCGCTAAATACTGGCCTCGCAGAGAACGACTAGACCAAGCAATTGACTACGTTAACACCGAAGCTGGCGAAGGTATCGACTTTAAAAGCGAACAGTCACAGCCTCGTGATGTCACTCCCGCAAGCGAACAGCAAATGGAAGATATCACAGACCTAATGATTAAGGTTGATGGTGAATGGAGCGATACATTTATGGAATTCATCAGCAAGAAATTCAATCGCCCGATTACCCACCCTGAACAAATAACTGTGTTTGAAGCGAACGTAATCATCGACATGCTAAGGAAAAAGGCAGAAGGAAAATGATTAACAATGACATCATTCTAAGCAAAACAGGCATCGATTTAACCAAAGTAGAGCAAGGAAGCGAAGAGTGGTTGTCAATCAGACTCGGAGTTGTAACCGCCTCTGAGGCATGGAAAGTCATCTCTAAACCAAGGTCTGGCACTAAATGGTCAGACACAAAGAAAACATATTTAAACACCCTTATTGGTGAAGTTTGTACGGGAGTTTACAAGGAAGTATCAGCAAGGACGCTGGAATGGGGTAAAACCTACGAATTAGAAGCAAGGATGACATTCGAGTTTTACACCGGATTAACGGCAAAGGAAGTGCCAATAATATTCAAAGACGAGCAACTACGGATAGCTTGCTCACCCGACGGCATTTGCAGTGATGGCTCAGGATTAGAGCTTAAATGCCCGAATAACACGGACGTATTTATCGACTTAGCATTGAACGGAATCGATGCAATGAAAAAGGAATATGTGGCTCAAGTTCAATATTCCATGTGGGTTACAGGTAAGGATATCTGGCACTTTGCAAATTTTGACCCACGAATGCCAGCAGGAAAAGAAATCGCATATTTCCCTGTGGAGCGTGACGAAAAAATGATGAAAGAATTCGACGAATCAGTACCCGAATTCATTGAAGTAATGGATCAGGGTTTAAATAAATTAGGCATTCAATTTGGCAATCAGTGGGGTAAGCCATGTTAAACGAAGTAAATATTATTGGTCATCTTGGTAATGATCCTGAAATTCGATACCAACCTAGCGGCGATGCTATCGCAACTATGTCCATCGGATGCTCCGAGCGTTGGAAAGACAAAAAAACGGGTGAGCAAAAAGAAAAAACTGAATGGATACGTGTTGTTGTGTTCGGAAAACTAGCTGAAAACGTTGGTGAGTACCTTAAAAAAGGCTCGCTAGTTTTTGTGAAAGGGAAATTCAGAACTAGAAAATGGCAAGACCAGTCAGGACAAGATAGATATTCGACTGAGGTCACTGTGGGCATGGATGGCATCGTGAAGTTTCTAGACAAGAAACCACAATCACAATCCACGCAACAACAAGGTGGATGGGGGCAACCGCAACAGCCAAAACAACCACAGACACAACCTCCCGAACCACCATTAGATTTTGATGACGATATCCCATTCTAACCCTTCCCTATGTGATTTAACCAAAGGATATATTTGCAAGGATGCAAACAGGAGATAGATATGAACATTGAACAGTTACAAGAAGAAAACGCGAAGTTGAAACAAGCCATTACTGATATCTACCGCAACTGTGAAGAATGTGAATTTGACGGAAGCGGAACTTATTATGCAGTAGAACAAGACCACGTTAATGATGCGTATGAGTTAGTGGAGCCAACGGAATAATTTAACTCGCAGGGATGCAATGAAAGTGAAGACACATATGTATTGATTCAGTCTTTTCATAGTGGATTAGTCACATGGATGTGAGTATGATTCCAGCTTTAAGTAAGGAGTGGTTATGAATAGAAGTTGGTTGTTATACATAGCTTTGGGAGTCGCTATTTTTTTTGCTATAACTTACGCAATTTTCTTTTATTGGAATATTGATAACAATAATAAATGGAGTACATTTTTTAGCTTTACATCTACATTTGGTATAGTAGCTACCATTGTTGTTTATTGGCTAGGTAAAGCAGATTTAGACAAAAAAGAAAAACGCTCAAATGAAATAAACTTAAAATCGATTAGCACTAGATTAAATCATCAAATTAAAATAAACACACATATAACGGAGCAATTGAAATCTCTATGTGAAAACATTATCAATAACGGAGAATATTTAGATATTAAATTTCATATAACAAATAATTTTTTACTTGTCGCGACAAGAGACAAAAGGCTTAATCTTATATGGAAGAATCCTTATGAACCATTTTCCATAATTGAAATATCACCTAAAGAATTAGAAGTCATATATAAAGAGTTAACTATATTATCAAATAACCAACTCTTAATCGATTTGTTTAGTGAGTTTATAATTGACGCATATGACATACTATACGACTCAACACTTCTTATTAAAAAAATAACAAGTGAATATAAAGTAGATAGTTTGTATAGCACAGTAATTAATTTAAATAATGCTTGTGATTCATTTTTAGAAAGGCAAGAAGAAATAAAAGATAACTTATCAAAACTCACCCTGCACTAGCAGGGTTTTTTATACCTAAAATTCAGGAATAAGCATGGATAAATCAAGGCAGCAATTTGAAGAGTGGCGCAGTAAGAATAAATCATCAACGATAAATCTATTCGATGTATGGCAAGCATCACGCGAGAGTTTAATCGGCACTGAGGTTTCTATTGATTTAAATTTACCAACCGACCCACACCATAGAATATTCGGCAATATAAATGGTTTTAATCAAAGTAATCATGAACTAGTTATATTAATTGAAGCCAATGAAGACGGAGTGAAAATAAAAAATGGATAAAAACGAAATTAGAGTTTTGACTTCTTATGTTAAAGGTATGATTGCAGATAACAAGGAGCAAGAAAAGAATGTCATTATTGCTTTGTGTGATGAGCTAGAGCGAATAACTGATTTAGAGCCTGTTGCTTGGATGTACCCTGTATTTCATGATGATAAAATGCAATTCACCACTGATGCTGTTACATCTGAAAATATAGATATTCATTTTCAATCTCATGGTTCACCATTTAAAGTAACCCCACTCTACCGCCTGGATAAATAATCATGCAAATAATCGGATATGTATTACTCATGCTAATACAGGGTTCTGCTGTGCCTGTTACAGAGAGAATATACACACAGCAAGAATGCTAGAGCCGTGCTATGCAGATAATGCAGGTGCGGGATGTTGAGATAGTTTGTAGCGAGGTGATTAGATAATGTATGAAGAGCAAATTATAAAATTATTGTCAGAAGAACGCTGGTTATGCTCTTGGCTTTTAAGGCATCGATTGGAAAAGCGTTACGACATTAAAATTACTAATAAAGTTCTGAGGAGGCATTTAAGCACTTTAGAAAATAAAGGCATTGTTAAACGTGACCCACTTTATTCACGAAGTAATTCTATATTTTGGGAGTTGGTTAAATGAAATTTAAAGTCGGCGATAGGGTATCTCATGTATATTTTGGCAGTGGTCGCGTTTCAGACTCTAACCATGAACATAAAAGGCTTTGCATAATATTTGATGATGGATTAGTGATTGTATGTAGTGTTTATAATTTGGAGCTAATCAATGAATAAATTAATAATTACTGCTGTTGCAATATTATTCTTATCTGGTTGTACTGAGCTAAAAGAAGGCTCTGCTATCGACATGTATCATGATGACCAAAGACATGTTACATGCTATGTGTATAAGTCAGGATATGCAGGAGGTATTTCTTGCATCCCTGATGATCAGTTGCCTAATTATAGTAAGTAACTTATCAAGTAAAATATCGGAATTAATTAAATAGCATATTAAACGGAGCGGATAATGAAACTCATCATTCGCGGCGAAGTCACGCCCACTGAAAGGATTGCTATTAATGCGGCACTGGAAGCCCACAAAAAGAATCATAGTCGAACCGGAATAATCGTTAATCACAAAATAAAGATAGGAAAGAATATCTACCCTGTCGAAATTCAAAACTGTCAAAAGTCTTATATGGTAACAATGAGAAATAAAAGGCAGAGGATATGACACCATAGGAACATGAAAACGGATTGCGAGCAGTGGCAAGGAAATGCCACACGGAACTAAAAAATTACGACAAAGTAACCAACGAAATATCAACCAAAACTCTACTCAAGCACCTACCCGAATTCACTAAATATTTACCACCCGATAAGAAACTAAAGTACACGCCTAATATGTGGCTCAATCACTACGTCATGACGATAGATAGGGAGATTAATAATGGATAATGTTGTTCTTCTAACCCCAAGCAAGTGGGTTACTGAAGATGTGCTTATGATGATTACTGGCATGCGCTCAGGAACAATCAAATCAGCGCGGAAAAAGTCCTGGGCTGCTGGCAGGGAATATCTTCACATTTCACCGGACGGAAGCCCTAAAGAAAATTCAGAATGCATGTACAATCATGAGGCGATCATAAACTGGATCGAGAAGCAAAGAAATTCACAACCTCAATAGGTGCATTATGAAAATAAAATACCCAACAGGTGTTGAAGTACATGGTAAAAGCCTTCGTATATCATTTACATACAAAGGAAAGAGAGTAAGGGAAACTCTTGGCATACCTGACACCACAAAAAACAGAAAGTTAGCAGGTGAGCTAAGGACAGCCATCTGCTACAAAATAAAAACTGGCGCTTTTGATTACTCGGTTGAATTCCCTGAGTCAAAAAATATCAGCACATATAGCTCTGGCGATAGAGTGATAACCTATGGTGAATTAGCTAACAAGTGGATAGAAATTAAAAGCGTTGAAATATCGTCAAGCACATTAAAAAAGTACATCACTATTTTAAATGCAGTATCTAATTTTATTAATACAAAAAGAAACGTATCAACATTTAAAACTGAGGATATTTTATTAATACGAAATAACTTATTAACATCGCCAACTTTGGATAGAGGGCATAAAACAAACAAAATAGGTAGAACAGTTCCAACAGTAAATAATTACATTGGATTGCTTAGGCATATTTTTAATTTTGCTTTTGATAATGGATATATAAACACAAATATATTCTCATCAATAAAGCCATTGAAAAAAGATAGACCAAAGCCAGACCCAATAACACAAAATGAGTTTCCTAGACTTCTGAGCGCCGCTAACAATGAGCAGTCTAGAAACATGTTAATTACATCTGTGTATACAGGGTTGAGACCGGGGGAACTTTGTTCGCTTGCTTGGGAAGATATAGATTTCACTGAGAAAACACTAACAGTAAGAAGAAATCTATCGATAGTGGGTGAATTTACATTTCCAAAAACTCAGGCAGGAACAGATAGGGTTATTTATATGCTTGACCCTGTTATTGAGTGCTTAAAATCTCAAATGGTCTTAACTAGAATGACTCAACCAGAGATTGTTAATGTATCAACAAGGGAATTCGGTAAATCAAGAGAGGATACATGCACTTTTATTTTTCAACCAAACATCGTTGCAGCGAATGGGTTGAAAACAAAATTCTACTCTCCGGGTGGGTTTGGTCAAATATGGAACTATCTGGTAAGAAAATCAGGAATTAGACACAGAAAAGCATATCAGACAAGGCACACATACGCATGCTGGATGCTATCGGCTGGAGCCAACCCTGCATTCATTGCAACGCAAATGGGACACGCATCATCAAAAATGGTTCATGATGTATATGGCGCATGGATGACAGAAAATGATGCTAGCCAAATTGATATTTTGAATAGAAATGCCCCATCACTGCCCCACAAAGGCAATGACAAGGCAGTTAATTCATAATATTCAAATAGATAAACCAATCACACTGGCATTGACATGATCTCTTGATACGCTGCTACCAGCTTATTACGCACCTGAATG
>NZ_WLUG01000007.1:0-2493 GCF_009706505.1 Providencia sp. wls1922
TATTCAAACTAACGGGCAAGGCTATGCGTTAGTGCCGTATGTCACTGCATATCGCAGCAATGGCATCCAAATTGATACCAGTAAATTGCCAGATGATACCGAAATGGAGTTAACCACCCAGAATGTGGCACCAAGCCGAGGGGCAATTGCCAAAGCCAGCTTTAATGCCAATGTGGGCTATCGCGCCATCATGACCTTACATTTTAAAGATGGCAAACCCGTGCCATTCGGGGCGCAGGCAATTTTCCCAAGCAATAATCAGCTCAATGCCATGGTCGGTAATGATGGGGAAATTTATCTGTCAGGAATGCCAGAGAGTGGCTCATTTACGATTCAATATAACGATAAGCAACAGTGTCAGGTGAATTATAGCTTGGCGGGATTACCGAATTATATTGGCTTATATAAAACGGAGGCGGTATGCCAGTAACTGGAGGATATATGAAAAAGAATTTAAAAAAATTCGCTATGCTCGTCAGTAGTATTATTGTTTTTTATTCTAGCACGGTTAATGCATCCTGCATCAAGAACCCTAATTTCAGTGGTGTCAATAGAACATTACCGAGTGCCACGTATACAATACAGTTTGATAATACTAATTCATACACCATTGATACATTAAAAACGAGTAGCTACGTTAGTACTAAAACTAGCCTAGCAAGATTGCCCAATGATGTTGAATGTCGAGGTCAAATGCGTGCATATTATTTATCGCCTTGGTCTGGGCGTTTCTCTGTAGATAGAGTGTCGACCAACATTCCCGGTATTTACTTAAAAGTCTACGCTAGGGGTGCAGGCTGGGTACCCGTAAGTAGCCCTATAGCTACTACATCATATATCATGGACCCGTCATTTAATTGGCAGGTCGATATTATAAAGCAAGGCAACGTAACACAAAGTACAACCATCAACAGTGGTGCCCTCGCGGAAATTTACCAATTTAATTATGTTAATAGTTCTCGGTTCAATGTATCAACTCTTTATATTCCCGCAAATGGAATCAGAATAAATGTTGTAAATTGCTCATTAAAAAACAATCAAAATACCTACAACATTAATATGGGCGACTGGTATGACACACAATTTAAAAATATTAATGACACACAAGGTACCACCGCCATTCCGATTGCATTAAGTTGTCTTACTGGTACCAATATTAAGGTCACAGTGACTTCAGATAATATCGATAATGCGGCCAACGGTCGACTAGGTTTAACCGGTGCAGATAAAGCGACAGGCATTGCAGTTCAATTATTAAACAATGCAGGAACACCTATTGTATTAAATCAACAATTTATTCAGCAAAATGGTGTAACTCAAACCGATTATATTTTTGGCTGGAAAGCCCGTTATATTAAAACGGCCGCAACAGTTACACCGGGTACGGCAAATGCCAATGCCACTGTCAATATTCGCTATGAATAGAGGTTTAAAATGAAAAATTTATTAATTACCTTACTATTCTTAAATATTTCGATAATCTCTTACGCGGCCGATACGGTCTACTTAAAATTTACCGGAAATATCAAAGCAGCGACCTGTAATTTATCTACCGCTAATAATGTAGATGTGGATCTGACCACCATTCCTTTAGATACTTTTTATAGTGGAACGAAAGCCTCGGATTGGAAACCGTTTACCATTGAATTAAAAGATTGCTCTTCGTTTATTAATAGCGTGAAGCTCTCTTTTGCAGGAATTGCTGACAATGCGGATATCAACAGCCTGTATAAAAATAGCGGCACCGCCACCAATATCGCCATTCAACTGCAAAGTGGCGATGGCGCAACGCCGCTAGGCAATACCAAGGTATTAACGGTTCCCACCAATGGGCAATCTTTGGTGAGTGTACCGCTGCGTACACGGGCATTTTCTTCACTCGGTAATGGTACCGCGGGCACCTTATCTGCCAATATTACTGCCACCATTACCTATCTATAGGAGCGAATAATGAAAATATTTTTCTTCAGTGTATTGGGGTTATTAGCGCTACCTGCAATAGCAGAAACCGTCAATATTAAGGTGCATGGTAATGTGATTGCCATGCCCTGCAAAATCGAAAATACCAGTTATAACATAGAATTAGGTAAAATAAATCGCTGGAATTACCGTAACCCGGCACAAAGCCCATGGGTGGATTTTTCTATTAAATTGGTTGATTGCCCTGTGACAACAAAAAATGCCAAATTCAGCATTAACGGAACACCCGATACCATCGACAATAACTATTTTGTGAATACAGGCAGTTCCACAGGTAGCTTACTGCATCTCGCGCAAACAAATAATAAAACGACCATTAAAAATGGCAATATGGTAGATGTCACAATCAATAGCGCCACTAAAAGTGCCGAAATTCCACTATCTGCAAGAATGGTAAGTTTACAGCCTATGTTTACTGCTGGAGATTTTAAAAGCCATTTAGAGTTTTCAGTTATATATCCTTAATAAAGGAATATGATATTCATATGGTTATCCGTTAAAGATAATCTTAAT
>NZ_WLUG01000008.1:0-23450 GCF_009706505.1 Providencia sp. wls1922
CGCCACATTTTTGGTGAATTGGTACTACAAGCGGAAAGAATTCAAATTAAGAGAAGGGGAATCCAGTGGCAAAAATACCAAATAAAATCAAGGTTGCCGCTGCTGGTGGCTTAATTTCATTAACAGTCGGAATGATTGCTTATTTTGAAGGTGTTGAATATAAGCCATACAAAGACGTAGTAGGCGTGACCACGGTTTGTTTTGGGCACACCGGCGCAGACATTATTCCCACCAAAACCTATACAGACTCAGAATGTTTAGCTTTGCTTGAAAAAGACCTCAGCAAAGTCAGAAAGGGCGTAGACCCTCTAATTAAAGTCGATATCGACAATAACACACGAGCCGCAATCTATTCCTTTGCTTATAACGTAGGCTCGGGTGCTTTTGCGCGCTCTACGATGCTGAAGAAGCTGAATGCTGGTGATATTGCTGGTGCTTGCGATGAACTTAAACGCTGGACATACGCAGGGGGTAAAGAGTGGAAAGGCTTGATAACACGCAGAGAGATAGAAAATGCTGTATGTCTTGGAAAGTTCGACTCGGCTTATTTCTCTTCCTCGCTGGATTCATTGTCTTTGTGGCAGCTGGCATCTATGCACTCAGAGACAATACCTGCGGTGGTACTGACAAGGTAAGTTTAGAAAAACGCTGTCAAAGTGCGGTTAATTACAACAAAGCCCGGCAGGTTAACTTATGAAGATAGATAACTCGTTTTGGCTTTTTTTCATGCTAGTTATTGCAGGTTGGTGGGCGGTTACTGAACATGAAAGTAATTCGTTACTTAAAGCGGATAACATCAACAAAAGCAAAGTCATTGCTTCTCAATCCTTTCAATTCAATCGCTTCAATCAAATAGCTACAGATGCTTATCGTCGTGGTATTCAAGTAGAAGCAAAGTCACAGGAGAAAGTCATTGAATACCGTGAAATACTCAAAAAAGAGCTTACTTGTGATTTGCCTGTGCCTCAGCCTATTGCTGATGGGTTGCTCAAGTACACCCACGAATTACGGGCAATGTACGCCGATCCCCAAAACACTAACCGAGCCAGTGTTGGTACCATTACCACCGGTACCCTAACTTATTGCCAAGCGGTGCTATGGATTGGTTCTTTATTATCAGCATTGGATAAGGCTAACGGGCAAATAGAAGCAATACGGGAAATTGAATATGAAAGAAATAACACAACCAAAAAATAGCGGTGATCTGTGGGATTGGTTCAACTTATCGTATGCATCATTCTTAGTTATGCCGAGAGTTCTCATGCATGAAATGCCTATCGAATGGCAAGATAAAATGGCTGCTTTATTACATGAGTATGATGAAACTTTTGATACATCATCAGTAGTAAATTCAGTTTCAATGGTTGGGCGCGATAGTGATGGAAAATTGACAAAATTACCAGAATACATTCTCAACTACCGCCATCCTGATCGCGAAGAGATAGAGCGGCTTAAGACAAAATAAAAATGCCCCAGATATCGAGGCAAAGTAGAGAATAATAGTTCATGAATGTAACGTCACTATACGTTAATCGTGAATGACCACAATCTGAAAAAGGTAGTAATCTCAAGCGGATATTACGAATTCGAGCCTCGCAAAATAGCGGGGCTTTTTCATCGGTGTAATTATTCCAGTATTTGAAAATTAATATGGAGATAACAGCATAGTGAAAACCTACAGCTTCCCACCTTATGGCCCCGGATATAACTCAAGTGTCATAGTGGTACTTGACCGGATTACTCACTTCGAGGGCATTAGTTTTAATGGCATTCGAGGTACTGAGATTCACTTAGATACAGGTGTCACCATTCGTACTTGCATGAATTTATGTGATGTACAAGAAATATTAGAAAATAGTGTTTCTTAATAAAGATAACCCTCAATATTGAGGGTTATCATAAAAATAACTATATTTTACTCTATTAACTTTGCTGCATCTAAAAAAGTTTTTAAAACCTCAAATTCAATATCTGGGTAGTTTTTATCTATATCAACTATTAACTCAGAAGCTGATTTTTTAGTCTCGGTATAATTAATAGGCGTTCCTGCAGATGCTCCACCTGTTAATTTTCCCATAATACCTTCTTTAGTTTTTGTGGCGGTAAATTCAAAGCCGTTTATAACACTTTTCACTGAATTATTTATATTCATATTATCTATCTTAAGTTCATTTATGTAGGAATTATATCTATATAATAGTATTGGTTTAAATGCAGAATACAATAAACCTAATGATAAAAACAAGAAAGCTATATAATACAAACGGTCATAATTCTTTATCATTTCTAGAAGTGATACTTGAGATTCCTGAGGTTTCTGAACAATTCCCCATAAGCTGATCGTTAATACAAAAGAACAAAGCAAACTGATATTGGTTATAACGGTTATTGTTTTATCTATCATGTTTATTTTGTACTTGATTCTATCTTTAGGAATAAATAATAATAATATAAATAATAGAGCAATTAATATGTTACTGGAAATAAAAGCATGATAAAGAAATCCTCGATAGTACTCGCTAAGTATATACAAAATTGAGGCTACAATGCCAAAAAACACAAATATAGCCAAGAGCGCTTCATACCATGTTATTTTTTTCATAATACAACTCATAAATTAAGTTAATGTTTAGTTTTTAATAGTACAGAAATTTTTCCATTATTTATAGCTATCATTTAATCACTGGTGGCTTTTTCATTTCTGGAGAAAGCTATGCCACCTCGCATTCCTCGCGCCTGCCGAAAGCATGGGTGCAGCAAGACAACCACTGACCGTAGTGGCTACTGTCAAGATCACATGAATACTGGGTGGGAAAGCCACCAGCAAGGCAAGAGCCGGCATGAGCGCGGTTATGGTTCCAGGTGGGATAAGATACGAGCTCGCGTTCTGCATCGTGATAAGCATCTGTGCCAAGAGTGCTTGAAGTCAGGTAGACCAACTGAAGCCAAGACGGTGGACCATATCAAGCCCAAGGCTCATGGTGGTACCGATGATGATAGCAACTTGCAATCACTGTGCTGGCCATGTCATAGAAGTAAGACGGCAAGCGAGCGAACCAGAAAATAATCCCTATATAGGCGTCAATGCTCAAGGGGGAGGGGCGGGTCAAATCCCTGAGCCCTCTCGCCTGTAGTACCGCCGCCTTAAGTCAATTTTTATACCCGCGAAAAATGAAATTAAAACTGGCTGATTGTTTAGCCATATTTATGCATTAGAAATCAGAAGCCTCGCAATAGCGGGGCTTTTTTATACTAGTCATTTGGTGCACTGCATGCATCGTTATTTTTAAACATCGAACCTGTACTTAGGAATGAGCCTTGAGGTGATCAGTTATAGCTGATGTTGCTTCGATGGGCTGATCTCCTATGCAGCAAGGTTCATTGCTAAGTAAGGTTAACATTATGCAATTCCCAAGAGTGAGCGTTAATGGCGTATCCGTCAGAGTGGATAATGAAGGTCGATATAGTCTGAATGATTTACATGCTTCAGCGGTAATCAATGGTGAAGCCAGAGAAAACCAAAATCCAAGCCAGTTTCTGAGGAGTAAGCAAGTAAAAGCGTTCGTTGATAAATTAAGCGCAATGCAAAATTGCACTGCGGTAAAGGTGATTAACGGAGGGTTAAATCATGGTGTATGGGCGCTTGAATTAGTTGTTATTCGATATGCGGCTTGGTTAAAGCCTGAGTTTGAAATCCTTGTTTATAACACTTTCAAGGATGCCGCAAGAAAGGGCTTAGATATTATGGCTAGACTAAATAAGTTGGATTACATCATTGATGCTGAAGCTAAAAATGTTAGTGGATGCGCAAGAACAATGGCGAACTGGGGATCTGGTGGAAGAAAGCAATTATTACTCACCGCTAGAGAGAGAATTGCTTCTGAGGCTCAAATTTATTTGCCGGGTATCGATGACTATTAATGCTTTATTGGAGGTTTTGTTATGGCAGGCACTCCGGGCAAGTCTGGTCGCCGCCCGAAGCCTACCGCCAGAAAAGAGTTGGCTGGTAATCCGGGTAAAAGAGCACTCAACAAAGATGAGCCGGTATTCACACCACTAAAAGGCGTGTCGCCGCCAGATTGGTTTACAGAAAACGAATTAGAACTTGCTGTTGTTATGTGGGAAATCACGATCAAGGAGCTTTGTGGTCAGGGTATTTTATGTATTACCGACTTAGCCGTGCTTGAACGTTGGTGCGTTGCCTACCACATTTGGCGTAATGCGGTGATTGCGATCATGCGAGATGGAACTCGCTTAATTGGTGCAACGGGTGGACCAATTAAAAACCCCGATTTAACAACGAAAAAAGAACAAGAGAGCGAAATGGATCGCACTGGTGCAATGCTGGGATTAGATCCAAGTAGTCGTCAGCGATTAATTGGCATGGCTGGTCAGAAAAAGCAAGATAACCCCTTTATGAGGATTATTTCATCATGAGCCGTAAATCTTACCCGAACGTCAATGCGGCAAATCAATATGCGCGTGATGTAGTGCGTGGCAAGATTGTGGCGTGTCAATATGTCATTGATGCCTGCCAGCGACATATTGATGATATTGCCCAAGAGAAAGGGCGTAAATTCCGTTATCGATTTGATAAAGACTTAGCAGAGCAAGCTGCTAAGTTTATTCAGTTATTACCTCACACAAAAGGGGAGTGGGCGTTTAAGCGCATGCCTATTACACTCGAACCGTGGCAACTTTTCATTGTTTGTTGTGCGTTTGGTTGGGTACAAAAAGGTACGAAGCTTAGGCGTTTCCGTGAAGTTTATACCGAAATACCCCGTAAAAATGGTAAGTCCGCTATTTCAGCGGGTGTGGCATTGTATTGCTTTACTTGTGATAACGAGTTTGGCGCAGAGGTTTACTCTGGCGCGACAACGGAAAAGCAAGCGTGGGAAGTATTCAGACCTGCAAAGCTAATGTGCAAACGCACACCGTTACTCACAGAGGCGTTTGGGATCGAGGTTAACGCTAAAAATATGAACCGCCCTGAAGACGGTGCACGATTTGAGCCGCTTATCGGCGATCCTGGGGATGGTCAATCACCCCACTGCGCGATTGTGGATGAATATCATGAGCATGATACTGATTCACTCTACACAACTATGCTTACTGGGATGGGGGCTAGACGTCAGCCGCTAATGTGGGCGATTACTACGGCTGGGTATAATATCGAGGGACCTTGTTACGATAAGCGGCGTGAAGTGATTGAAATGCTGAATGGTACGGTACCTAACGATGAATTATTTGGCGTTATTTATACAGTTGATGAAGGAGATGATTGGACGGATCCTAATACGCTGAAGAAGGCTAACCCGAATATGGGGGTTTCAGTCTACAGTGAGTTCCTCATTAGCCAACAAAATAGAGCGAAAAATAACCCTCGACTTGCCAGCATCTTCAAAACTAAGCACCTAAACATTTGGGTTTCAGCGCGTTCAGCGTATTTCAACATGCTGAGTTGGCGAGAATGCGAAGATAAAACACTGACATTGGAAATGTTTGAAGGGCAATCGTGTGTTCAATCGCTCGACTTGGCCAGAAAACTGGATATGAACTCCCGAGTTAAGTTATTTACGCGTGAAATTGACGGAAAACGGCATTATTACTGTATAGCACCTAGTTTTTATGTTCCCTATGATGCTGTTTTTGGTGCTGATATTGAAAATCAACGAACTGCGGAACGATTCAGAAAGTGGGTTGAAACTAAGCACTTAAAACTAACCGATGGTGCTGAAATTGATTATCGCGTTATTTTGGAGGATGCCAAAGCAGATAACTTGAATAATCCGATTGATGAAAGTCCAATTGACCCACACGGTGCAACTAATTTATCTCACCAATTAGCGGATGAGGGATTAAACCCTATCACCATTGTTCAAAATTACACAAACATGTCAGACCCCATGAAAGAGCTTGAAGCAGCTATTGCCTCAGGGCGTTTTCACCATGATGGAAATCCAATTATGACGTGGTGTATGGGGAATGTGGTGGGTAAGTTTTTGCCGGGCAATGATGATGTGGTTAGACCCATCAAAGAGCAAAATGAAAACAAAATTGACGGTGCAGTAGCGTTAATTATGGCAATTGGGCGAGCTATGCTTCATGAAGATAGCGATTTTCTTTCCTCACTTAATCCTGACGAAGATCTACTATTCCTATGAAAAACTTATTTCTCGATATCACTGCATTGATTGGTTTCAGCGTGGTGATGGCAGGCTGTTATCTAAATTATGGGCTCCCCAATACATTAATGATCGGCGGTTCCGTGCTGGTGGTTTATGCATTAGTGGCTGCAATGAGGGGGAAACGTGCTTCTTAATGCATTATTTCGTAGCGATGGACCGACAAACATTGAAAATCCATCGGTACCCATTACTTCTGATTCTATTGATACAGATGGAATTTTCACTGCTGATGTGCACGTTAGCCCTGAAACCTCGATGAAGCTTGCCGCAGTGTATGCGTGTATTTACGTACTTTCTTCATCTATTGCTCAAATGCCATTACATGTTATGCGTAAATCTGGCAATAAAGTTGAAACTGCGCGTGACCATCCTTTATTTCACCTCGTTCATGATGAACCTAACGAATGGCAAACTAGTTATAAATGGCGAGAAACTAAACATCGGCATGTGCTTGGTTGGGGAAATGGGTACACACAGGTTGTGCGAAACCGTAAAGGGGAAGTGACTAACCTTGAGGCATGTATGCCGTGGGAAACAACCCTGTTAAATACAGGAGGCCGTTATACCTACGGTGTTTACAACGAACTCGGCAATTTTGCCATCAGTCCTGATGACATGATCCACATTCGCGCTCTGGGGAATAACCAGCGCATGGGTATTAGTCCTATTGTTCAGCATGCTGAAACTATCGGTATGGGAATGAGCGGACAGAAGTATACGAGTTCATTTTTCGGCGGGAATGCAAGACCGGCTGGTATTGTTTCTGTTAAAGGGGAGTTAAAAACAGACGGCTGGAACAGGCTAAAGGAAATGTGGCAAAAAGCATCGGCGGCTTTACGTAGCCAAGAAAATAAAACGATGTTGTTACCCGCTGAGCTTGATTATAAAGCGCTGACGGTTTCCCCTGTCGATGCTCAACTAATCGATATGCTGAAATTGAACCGCTCCATGATTGCGGGGATCTTTAACGTTCCTGCCCACATGATCAATGACCTCGAAAAAGCCACCTTCTCTAATATTTCAGAGCAAGCTATTCAGTTTGTTCGGCACTCAATCATGCCGTGGACGGTGAATTGGGAGCAAGAATTAAACCGACGTTTATTTACGCGACAAGAGCGAAAGGCGGGATTTTATGTTCGCTTCAATTTGGCGGGCTTATTACGAGGTACGGCGAAAGAACGCGCTGAATTTTATCATTTTGCGATTACGGATGGTTGGATGAGTCGAAATGAAGTGCGTGCTTTTGAAGATATGAACCCAGTTGATGGGCTGGACGAAATGTTAGTCAGTGTTAACGCTGCTCAGCCTGTGGGAAGTCAAACAGAAAAACCCAAAGGAGATAATGATGAGCAGTAATCAAGAAACTCGCTGCTATATGGGAGAAGTGAGAGCCGAACCCGGAGAAGAGAATCAAGCAACCCATATTATCGGGCTGGGCTCTGTTTTCGACTCTCGTTCTGAGTTGATGTATGGATTTAAAGAAATCATTAAGCCGGGGGCGTTTGATGACGTGCTTAATGATGATGTTCGCGGATTATTCAACCATGATCCTAACTATATTCTCGGAAGAACAGCGGCAGGAACGCTGTCTTTAAGTGTGAATGAGCGTGGTTTGGTTTATGACATCACCGCACCGGACACTCAAACTATCCGTGATTTAGTGCTAGCACCGATGCAGCGTGGTGATATTAACCAAAGTTCTTTTGCCTTTCGTGTCGCCCGAGATGGTGAGGATTGGTATCAAGATGATGAAGGCGTGATTATTCGTGAAATTCACAAATTCTCGCGCTTATTCGATGTGAGTCCAGTGACTTATCCGGCTTATCAAGATGCTGGTGCCGCAGTACGTTCGATGGAAGCTTGGAAGGAAGCGCGAAATGGCGGTGATCTGCAAAAAGCGATTAATCAAAAATTAGCGCGTGAGCGCATTTTAACTTTACTCAATGCATAAGGTAATACTATGACTATGAAGCTTCATGAATTAAAACAGAAACGTAACACCATCGCTGTCGATATGCGTGCTATTCACGAAAAAGTGGGTGAAGGTGTGATGACCGATGAGCAGCGCACCGAGTGGAATAAAGCGAAAACAGAGCTTGAAAACTTGGAAGCACAAATTGAGCGTGAAGAACAATTACGTTCGCTAGACCAGTCATTTGTTGACGACAAAGAGCAAGAGCAGCGTCGTAATCCTGATAATGACCCTGAAGCCGCAAAAGTCGAACGTCGTAATTTAGCCTTTGATCGCTTTGTGCGTAGCGGGTTCGGTGAGTTATCAACGGAAGAGCGTCAAGCGCTTAAAGAATTACGTGCGCAGGGAACATCGCCGGATGAAAAAGGGGGGTATACCGTACCGACACAAATGCTGAATAAAATTATTGAGCAGATGAAGGCATATGGTGGCATTGCCAGCGTCGCACAAATTTTAACAACATCAACAGGACAAGATATTACATGGTCCACTTCGGATGGCACAGAGGAAGAAGGGGAATTATTAGGCGAAAATACAGCGGCTAGCGAACAAGATGTAGAATTTGGCACTGCAATCTTAGGTGCGAAAAAGCTTTCCTCTAAAATTATTCGCGTATCAAACGAGTTACTTCAAGATAGCGGCGTGAATATTGAAGCATATTTAGGTAGCCGTATTGCTCGGCGGATTGGTCGCGGTGAAGCGAAGTATTTAGTTAAAGGCACAGGGACTGGATCGCCGCTGCAGCCTAAAGGGCTAGATGCTTCCGTCACTGGTACGATTGATGCATCCGCAACGTTTGGGTGGAAAGATATTAACGCTTTAGAACATGCGTTAGACCCTGCATACCGAAACGGACCTAAGTTCCGTTTAGCGTTCAACGATGACACATTAAAAAACCTGAAAGAAATGGAGGATGCACAAAAACGCCCACTGTGGCTGCCATCGATTGCTGGCGTTGCTCCTTCGACTATCTTGGGTATGCAATATGTGGTTGATCAGGCCATTGATAAAATGGAAGCGGGTAAGAAATTCATCTTCTGCGGTGACTTTGATCGATTCATTTTGCGTCGTGTGACCTACATGACTCTGAAACGTTTAGTTGAGCGTTATGCTGAATATGACCAGACAGCATTCTTGGCGTTCCACCGCTTCGATTGTGTCCTTGAAGATACTTCAGCGATTAAGGCGCTAGTCGGTAAAGGCGCCACAAAATAATTATTAATACCCCCCAGTCAAGTGCCGCTTAATTGCGGTTTTTTTGTGCCTGCGATCTGGTCATGGTCGCAGACATTAAGGTGAAAACATGCCATTACCCACATTGGAGAAGTTAAAGGCGCAATGTCGGATTGACGATGACAATGCAACAGAAGATGACTTGCTGATCACGTATATGCTGGCGGCTAAGAAGCGGGCAGAAAACTACATCAACAGAACGCTTTATGACGGTGATATTCCTGAATCCGATCCAGATGGTTTGCAGATCTCGGAGGATATTGAGTTGGCCATTATGCTGGCGGTGGGTCATTTCTATGAAAATAGAGAAACAACGGGTATGTCTGCCGGATTTAAAGCGCTATTGGAGCCATATCGCTATATCAATATTTAGGGGGGGATATGAAAGCGGGCGAACTCAATAAGCGGATTTGGTTATCGCGTATCGAGGAAGTGAGGGATGAGCTCGGCGTCCCTAAATCTAGCGTGGTGAAAGTCAAAGATGTTTGGGCAAAAGCGGAGGCGATGTCTAACCGGAAAATACGCACCGCCGATCAACAGCAGGTTATTGAAACGTACCAATTCACTATTCGACCACGCAGCGACGTTAATATCGGGTGGTTCATCACTTATCAAAATCGCAACTTTACGGTTCGCGCTGTTGATAGAAACCAGTCAGACCGACTAATCATAACGACGGAGGCTGACAATCAGCATGATAGAAACTGACATTAAAGCCGATTTGGAGCGACTAACAGGATTAAAGGCATATCCGTTAGGACTGCCATCTGATGTGTTGGAAGGGGTTATTTATCAGCGCATCAGCGACCCTAAAATGCTTACTGGGCTCGCTAAAACCGCCCTTGTTCAATCGCGTTTTCAAATTACCTTTCAGATCCCCAATGATTATGCCAAAGCGTTGAAGCTAGAAGCTTTGGTGCTTGAAGCTTGGGAAAACATCACGCACGGTCATATCGGTTCATATCCCGTACAAACCGTTCAGCGCGGGGCCTTCATGCAGTCACGAGAGGAGCAGACAGATAAGCGCGTTATTTTCAGAGTGATGCGTGATTTTGTTCTTACTTATCCAGAGGACGCCACATGAGAATGACGGTTGAAGTGAAGGGATTAAAAGACCTGGAGTATGAGCTAAATAAACTAGGAGAAGAAATTACTACAAAGGTGTTAAGGCAAGCAGGGCGAGAGGCAATGACACCCGTGTTGGACGATATGAAAAAGCATGCTGGTTATGATGCGACAAGCGAAGCTGAGCACATGAGAGACAGCATCAAAATTACTACTACAAGCCGAATGAAGGACAACAAAACACTCTCTGTCATGACGGTAAGAGTGGGTCCTACTAAAGCGCATTATATGAAAGCAAAGGCGCAAGAATTTGGCACTGTCAAACAGATACCGAATCCATTCATCCGACCCGCGTTGGATTATAACCGTCAATTTATTCTCAACACACTTGCATCGGAAATACGTGCAAGCATCGAAAAATATCGTTAATTAAACTATTGGAGCTATCAATATGGCTGATAAAAAATCATCCCCTGAATATGCAATGTTGCCTGCCGGCACTATCGTTAAATTTGGTAAACCGGGTGATACCGTTGAGCAGATGAAAGCACTGGAAAACTGCAAAGCAACAGGCGCAACGGGGCTAACTGGCGGGTTTGTTGATTGCACTACGCTTATCGATAAAAACAAACAATCAATCTCTGATTTACCGGATGGACCTGAAAAATCACTTGGGTTTATCGATGATCCAGAGAATGCAGATTTTGCTGCATTTTTGAACGCTGCGAATGCCCGTGAAGTAGTGCAGTTTTACCTTGAGCTACCTAACAAACGTACAGCAACCATGATTTTGGCATTATCTGGCTGGGAAATGAATAGCCTTGAAGCGCCTGCGAATGAGGTTATCCAAATTACTGTAAAAGGTAAGCAAAATAACATCACATGGGGTGTTGCTACTGCTGGAGGTACAGAATAATGTCTCTGAAGTCATCTCTTCTGAAACCTACACCCCACATTGAAGAACATTCAATTTTAGGTACCAAAGTCTTTCTTCGCCGGCTAACAATTGCTGAGCTTGATGAATATGAGCATGACCTTCAGGAAGCTCAAAAAACCGGATTTAGTTCAGACGCTAGTAAGGCTGGTGCTAAGTTGATTTTAAAAGCGATTTGCGATGAAAAAGGTAATCCAATCCCTGAAGATGAGTTACCTACAGCGGATGAATTAGTGACGGTACACGATACGCCAACACTACTTTCTGCGATGGCATTCGTACAAAAATACAGTTATGGCTCGGTTGAGGAAGCTAAAAAAAACTAACCAACTCACCCTATCTTAAGTTGATTTTCCAACTGGCTGACAGGTGGGGTGAGCCAGACCCACGCAAAATAGCACAATTGCCTGCAGATATTATCACTCACTGGCAGGCTTTTTTCTCTCATGAGCCTGATCAGGAGCCGGAGCAAGGCGAACACCCTCCAATAACCCAAACACCGCTTCCATCAAATGTGGAAGAGCAGTGTAATAATGTCATGAGGCTCTTAAATGGCTGACGTTGCAAGTTTAGCGGTTGCGTTACACCTCAACGCAGCCTCTTTTAAATCACAAGTCTTTGATGCGTATGACTCTGCGCGAAAAGAATCCCAAAAATTCGCACAAGCAGCAACGAAAGATGCGGGTAACACAGCGGAAAGATTATTAGAAGTGTCAGCCAGTGCCAGAAAGGCGGGTGCTGATTTATCTGCTTCTGGCCAATTGGCGAGACACTCACAACTTGGATTTGCTCAACTAAGAAATGCACTTACCAGTGTTTCTGCGGGTTCATCGGTAGCGACCAGTAGTTTAATTGGTGGTTTTATTCCTGCACTGGAACGCTCATTAGAGAACATCAACAGTGTTAAATTTTCTTTAGCAGAACAGCAGCGAGTCGCACAAGAAGCCGCGAGAGAGGCTATTAATTTATCTCGTGCTCAAATCGAAGGGGCTCAAGCGGATAGAAAAAGCGCCCAAGAAAAAATCAATCTTGCAGCAAAAATGCGTGATGAAGCCATTGCCCGTAGAGAGCAAGCTTTTGCGCTCGATGAGTATTTAGAGCGACAAGTTGAAGTGAATAAGCAGCATGGTATTTCAGTCAGCTATGCTGAGGATCATGCTAAAAACGCACGCATTATCAGTGAGGCAAATATTGCCGAAGCCGATGCCAAGAAGCGAATGCAGAGCGCGTCTAATGCCATTATTTTGGCTGATAAAAGCGAGCTTGATGGTAAGAAAAATCTAGCAGCTGCGACAGTTCAATTATCCGATGTCAGCAAAGAACTAACCTTCTCACAGCGTGCGGCGGCGAATAGTGCCAGTTTGTTTAAAAGTGCATGGGGCATGATGGGTGGAGCTGTTGGTATTAGCATTATGGCGTCAGCGGGTGCTTTTACTTATTTATACTCTCAATATCAGCAAGCCGAAGAGCGCCAAAAAGCCTTCAATGCAGCCTTGCAAAAAGGCGGGTTAGGGCTTGTAACAACCGCCTATGATCTGCGAAATCTAGCGAATGAGCTAGGTGGAACTGCAGAAGCTTATAAGTCGGTGACTGCCGCCGCTAGTGCGGGTTTTTCTGGTGATTTGCTTCACCAAGTTTCAGAGCTTGGCGTTCAGATGGAAAAGTCAGGTGGTAGTGTCGATGACCTAGTATCCAGATTAGTTGCTTTAGGTGATCGCCCTGTCGAGGGATTGCAAAAGGCAATCGATGCAGGGCATATCATTGATGCGCAAGTGATAGAAAGAATAGCAAGACTTGATAGGGAAGGTAAAAAATATGAAGCAGCTAATGCAGCAAAATTAGCAGCAATAGCTGCTGAGAGTGAATATCATGAAAAAACTAATGCATTTGCAAAAAATCACGAAACTAGAATTAGGGAGCTAGATAAAGCTTATGCTGGATTGCAAATGACAATCCGCAATCTAGATATGGGTGGTAAAGACCCATTTCTTGGTATGTATGTAGCAACAAAGAATTTATTAACAGACAAGCTAAAGCAAGAGCAAGAAGAGCAGCAAAAACAACAAATTGAACAACAAAAAAATTTAACAGAAAGCTTGAATCTACAGGTTAATTTTAATGCTGCATTTTCAGCTGGCGTTGATCAACAAAAGGAACGCTATGAAAGGCAAAAGCAATTCAAGGATATGCTGGATAAGGGCACTATTTCCGCAAATGAATATCAGCAAGCCATAAAGGGACTGGATAAGTTATTTGCTGCGCCAAAGAAAACAGGCGGTAACCCTATTGTTGATGAAGGAAAGCAGCGTATAGAACAGCTTTTGCAACAAGGTGCCGCACTACGAGCTCAATTGGAAGAAACTGAAGGTCTTACTGCATCAGAGCGTAAGCTTGCTTCCTTTGAACAAGAATTAATTGGATTGCAAGGGCAGCATTTAAATGCTCGACAAAAAAGCATCCAATCACACCATGTTGAGATCCGCACACAGTTACTAAAAAACGCTGAGTTAGAAAAAGAAATTAAATTTAAGGAGTTGCGAAAGAAATTTGATGACCAAAATTTTGAGGTTATGCAAAAAACGTCAAAAATTAGTCAAGATGCAACAAATCAAATCTTGCAAATGACGATGAGTCAAAATGCTTATGATTTAATGCTTGAAGAGCAGCGTATTCAAGATGACTTCAGGCAAAGACGCTATCAATTGGACAAGGAAGTTTCAGATAAAAAATCTCAACTCTATGCTGACCAAACGGCATTTTTACTTCAAGAAGAGCAAAAGCAGTTAGAAATTGTTCGTCAATCGTCGAAAGATAAATCTAGAGATCAGAAGGATGCTTACAAAGGAATGGCTAGAGGTGTGCAAGATTTTGGCAATACAGCTGAAAACGTTTATGACCAAATGCGATCTATTAGTAATTCAGCCCTCAGTGACATGTCAGGTATGCTGGCTAACTTCGTTGCGACAGGGAAATTAAACTTTGCCGATTTTGCCCAATCAGTAGTGACTGAAATTACTAAAATGATCTTCCAGATGATGATCTTCAATGCTCTAAAAGCAGGTTTTACTGGTACCGCTTTTGGTGATGCAATGGGACTAAAAGCCACACCAAATGCCAAAGGTAATACTTATGAGTCTCCTGGGTTAAGCGCCCATCGTAATAGTATTGTGAAATCTCCAACGTTATTTCCTTTTGCTAAGGGTGGCGTTCCTGGGATGGGGTTAATGGGTGAGGCTGGACCAGAGGCGATTATGCCATTAACTCGCGGAAGGGATGGTTCGCTAGGCGTTAGGGTTCTAGGGTTGGAGCAAGCACAATCAGCCGCGCCAAGTATTATTATTCATCAAACATTCCACGTTACTGGCAATGGTGATCAGGCTCTTTATGATGCAATGCAAGAAGCTGCAAAGATGGGGGCAAAGCAAGGTTCAGATGACGCTTTAGCTAAAATACAGCGTGATTTTATGACGAGAGGAAAAATCCGAGGATCCCTTGAGAGGTAATCATGGTATTAGAGTGGCCAGAAGCCGTTGTGCCAGCAACAATGAACTGGCAATTAATCAGCAATAGTAAATCATTTGCGTCTGTTTTTACCGGAAGCGTGCAAACAGTGCGCTTTCCTGGTAGCCGTTGGCGCTGCACATTAACCTTTAATAATCTTACCGAGCAATTATCACGCGATCTAGAGGTTCTTATGGCGGCGCTTGATGGTGAAAGTGGCCGAGTAAAAATTAGCAATTGGTTGCGTCAAGGATTGACTGGAAAAGGTGAAGCAAGAATAAGTACCGCCAATCAAACAGGTAAAATATTACAAACTAAAGGATGGATAGCTAGTTCAATTATATTGCGTAAAGGCGATTATTTGACGGTTGGTAATGAGTTGAAAATGGTCACTGATAATGTCATTAGTGACAAAGAAGGGAATGCAGTTATCCCTATTTCACCTATGTTAAGGATTTCTCCAGCAGCCAATGATAAATTAGAAACTGTGCGTCCATTTGGAGTTTTTAAATTAACCAGCAATGATCAGGGTAATTTTCAATACAGACCGGGCGTCTTTTCTAATGTAACAATTACGTTTGAGGAGGCGTTATTCTAATGCTTTATCATCCATTTTCTAACAGCATGGTCAAAGCAATTAATGATGGGGCTGAATTAGTCATTGCTGCAAAACTTGATTTGAAGTCAGGGGTAACAAGAGCCCATACAGGGATTGGCAATTTGATTATTGCGGGGGAAGTCTATTTAGGCGTGGGTTCTTTGGGGAGCATAGAAACAGTTTCGGAAAGTAACACCACAAGCCCACAACAACTTATCTTGTCACTTTCTGGTTTTGACTCACTTTTAATTGCCGATGTTATGAATGAGCGAAGTCGTGGTAGAAATGTCAGTTTAATGCTGGTGGCTTTAGGTGGTGATGGGAAACCCGCTGTAGCTGAAATTGTGTTCGCTGGTCAAATATCAAATATTGGTGTGACTACGGGTAATAATAACGAAGTTGCCGTGACGGTATCAAACCGCTTTGAGCGATGGTCACAAGGTTTGCCTGATAGATTCACCGATGAATCATGGACAAAGAGGCACACGGGTGATCGTATTTTTCGTTATGTTGCACAAATGGCGGAGCGTGCTATCTATTGGGGTAGCAAAAAAGATGCGCCAACATTTATTTATAAGTAGGGATCATCTATTCTGATGCGAAAGTAATAACTTGTTGGATTTAATTATGAAAAAAGAAATAACCTATGTACTTGGCGCGTTGGCTATCCTAGTTATCATTTATTTTGCTGTTATGTCTTTTAAAGTAACCGATAAAAAAATCTATTCTGCTGTAGAAGCTTCTGTTTCTGAGGTACTTCTAGATCCTCAGTCGGCACAATTTAGTAAGCTAAAGATTGTAGAAAGGGTAAATGATGGAAAATCGTCATCTATGAAAGTTTGTGGGTATGTTAACGCTAAAAATTCATTCGGTGGATTCACTGGTAATAAAGGGTTTTATACTTTCGTTTATATAGATAATGGAAATATAAAAATTCACAAGAATAGTACAACTATAGCAAGTGATTTGCTAACGAAAGGTATGGTTGAGCATACCTGCAATTATTAGCCTAATAGCTTTAAAACAGACCCGCTTCGGCGGGTTTTTTTATGCCCGGAGATCAGCAATGCGACATCCTAACTGGACAACCAGACTCCCAGAAACCCTTCAAAAAGCAACGCAGAAACCATTTGCATGGGGCGAGCATGATTGTTGCTTATTTGCCGCCGATTGTGCTGTTGCCGTATGCGGCATCGATATCGCAGAAAAGGCGCGTGGCAGATATAAAACCAAATCTGGAGCAATGCGAGTCTTAAAATCTGAGTTCGGTGACTTGGAAACAGGGCTATCAGATTTCTTTGCAGAAATTGAGCCAGAAAAAGCAACACGCGGCGATATCGTCATGTTCAATGGCGATGATGGGAAGACGCTTGGCGTTATATGGGCCAATAAAGTTTGGGCGGTTACTGAGTCAGGAGCGATTCCAGTCAATCATCAACCAGTCAAAGCGTGGAGAGTGGAGTAAATGGGAAAGACAGTCACTAACATTGTCTCTGCTGGGTTGATGATTGCAGGGGTCATCGCCACAGGTGGATTGGGTACAGCATTAATTGTAGCGGGTATTGCTGTGCAAGCTGCTGGTACCATGATCTTCAAAGATAAAATGCCATCGATGAGCTATCGGGACCAATCTGAACGAAAACAAATGCTACGCTCTGCGGTTGCATCAGAAACTATTATTGTGGGGAAAACGGTGTGTTCTGGTTTATTGTTTTTCGCAGAAGAAGAGCGCGGCGAACAAGATGAAAATGAACGTCTATTTATGGCATTAGCCATTGCTGCACACAAAGTTGATCACATCGGCAAGATTTGGCTGAATGATGATTTGATAGGAACTTTTGGCGATAAAGCGGGTTATGAGTTTCATAACTCCCGGACTGATTGTGACCCATACATGCTAAAGAATGCACCATCATGGAAAGAGGACATGATCGGGGATGGTTTGGCATGGTTACGATTAACACTGAGATACGATGCTGAAAAATTCCCGTACGGTGTGCCGAACGTCAAAGTGGAAGTTTGGGGTAAGCTGCTATTCGATCCTCGCACGAATAAAACAATTTGGAGCAACAATGGTGCACTGGTAGTTCTCGATTTTTATCGTAGTTATCTTGGTGTGCCTGATGCTGATATTGATTTTGAATCATTCAAGGTCGCTGCAGATCTGTGTGACGAACAAGTCGTTAGCCCAGAAGGCGTTGCCGAACCACGCTACACAATTAATGGGGCCTATGAACTTTCTGAATCTCCAGCATCGATACTCGATCACATGCACAAATGCATTGCAGCGGAGCCGACCTATGTAGCTGGAAAGCACGGGATTTTAATGCAGGCTTACAATGGTCCTGCAGTATTACGCATTGAACCGAATCAAATCATTGATACCGTTAACATCACGCCGGAACTGGCTTTACGTGATGCGACTAATGCGATTTACGGGACGTTTGTTGATGCTGAACAGGTGTATATCAAAACTGACTTTGAGCCTGTCATTATCGAAGAATGGATTGATGAAGATGGGTTAGAAATCAAAGAGAACATGGATTATCGCTTTGTCACTAGTCCATACCAAGCCAGTCGATTAGCCAATCTCTATTTACGTAAGAAGCGAGCGGGCCGCCGCATTCAGTTAAAAATGAACATGGACGGCTATGCGTACCGACCTGGAGAAGTGATTTTATTAAACCTGCCGCATATTGGTATTCAAAACCTTGAGTTCCGCATTGCAGAGTGGAAATTTCATCCGCAGGAAGGTGTTGATATCCTCCTTGAAGAAGATGGTACTTATATTTATGAGGATGTAATTGGAAAGCCATTCGTTAGACCACCGTTCACCGCGCTTCCAACAGGTGGTGTCGCGCCACCGTTAAACCTTGCATTTGTGCCGGTTAGTATCGGAGAGATTGTGCAAGGATATCTGAGTTGGAAATCAGCTGCTGCAGATGTTCGCTACAATACAGTGAACATTATTCAAGATGGGAAAGTGATTCAATCAATTCAGGTACCGCAAGATAGAGTCGACTTGTCAGGACTTGTTCGCGGATCCTATCGCGCTGAAGTTCGTTCAATCAATGCCGCTGGCGCCATGTCTGCACCTGCCATTATTGATTTTGATATTCAATCCCCACCTAAGCCTGTCAGTGTTGAAGTGACTGGCGGGATGTTCTCATTGACGTGCGTTCCACGCGCTGGCGAGTCAGCACAACACGGCTATACATTTGAATTCTGGTTCAGCGACAAGAAGCTGGCCAACACTAATGATTTGGAAGTTACAACAAAATCCAATCGATTAGGGCAAGGACAGTTCTGGACGAAAGAAAATTTAAAAGCGGGTACCGATTATTGGTTTTATGTTAGAACGGTCAACAGTTACGGAAAGTCTCAATTCGTTGAAGCGACTGGACAACCTAATGCTTTACCAGAAGGCGCGTTAGATGAAATGGGTAACCAGTTCATGACTACTGAAGCTGGGAATCGACTTACTGAACAAATAAACTGGCTCAATGAAGCAAACTTAATACAAGGCTCTGCAACATTCGAAGTCCAGCAAGATTTATTTACAAAACACGGTCAATCGATGGCACAAATTAAGCGATTAGATCGCATGTTTGCGGATGCTAATTTAGCGTGGGCGCAATCTATTGTTGAGATCACCGCATCAATTGAAGGCGTTCAAGCAGGTGTCATTAAAAACGACCAAGCTATTGCAAGTTTAGATAAAGCATTCTCAGAGTCACAAACTCGGGTACAAGCTCAATTTGGTGAGCAAAGTGCGCTTATTGACACGAAGGCAACAACTGAGTTTACGGCTACTGGTGAAGGGTATGCTACTTGGGATGTGAACGCAGGTGTTTGGTACAACAAGCAATTCTATAAAGCAGGTATGGTTATTAGTGCTGAAGTGAAGGCAGGAAAAGTTAGCACTTACATCGGATTTATGGCAAATAACTTTGCATTCATCAACCCATCTAATGGCAAGTTTGAAACGTTTATGTATATGAAGAACGGTCAGATTTTCATGAATGAAACGTTCATCGATAAAGCGTGGCTAAATAGCGTGGTTGTAACTGACAAAATGACGTCAGCAAACTATGTCCCCGGCAAGGTGGGTTTTAATATCGATGCTAAAACAGGTGATGCTGAATTCAATAAGCTGCTCATTAGTGGAGATTTCAAAATCGTCGGGGATGCAGGTCGGGTGTTAGTCGATGGTACCGGAATGACAGTCTATGACGAAAATGGAAGATGGGCTGTAAAAGTGGGGAGGCGTCCAACATGAGTGATGATTACGGATTATTTGTAAATCCTAAGGATGGCGGTAAACCGATTGAAATCACTAATAAAACGTTTCCCCTTTCATTCATTAAAAAAATCACCGTCGATCCGTGGTCTGGCGATAAATACAATAAAGTGAAAAGCTTTAATATCCCCGGACTGTCAAAGTACGACGTTGTAATTGTGCCAATGTCAATATGTCAGTTTAATGCTTATGGTTATGTATCTAAAGTTTTAATTAGTAGATGGTGGGTGGATGGGGATACGTTCAGATGTGAGTATAGCCAGATAGACTGGGGTGGCGGATGGTTACCAGGTAATGATGGGGAGTCTCACTTTATGTTATTTGGCACTCTAAAGGAGGTGCCTAAAAATACATATGGAATATTCATTAATGGCATTGATGGTGCAATCGACAATTTTAGGGGGATAACGCAAGAAAGTGATTTATCTTACTGTGTATTTAGAGAAAAAATTCGCTTAACTGACCGGCAAAAATGGTCAATTCCTGCCACTATCCCGAACCGTGATTCAGCCTGTGTTTTTATGCGTCCAGCATCGTCAAGCCATGTATTGAGATATGACCGTGCAAATAAACAGGTATGGTCTAATGGGGCAGGTGATGTATACATTGTTATTTTTTCATACGGGCTCAATTTGCAACCAGCAGATGGGCTAACTATATGGAATAGTGCAGGCAAAGTGACGTACAGCTCTGATTACGTCCCATTCGTTAAAAATGGTCATCAACTTACACTTAACAAAAATTCAGCGACGAGCTCATTCGCAGCGCCAATGTTTACATTTGATACGCCATCGCCTTGGGTTGAAGAAGAAAGGGATTCATACAACATATTTGCAGGCGGTTATAAAGTTTCTGGAAATAAGCTTATTGGTGCTCGTTTGTGGACCATTGGAAGTTACCCAATATACACAGGGTCATCAATGGATATCTATGACCAAAAAATAATCTACGGCGGCAGCTACGCCATAGACCTCAACGACTACTTCTAAATATTCAATTCAACGATAAGCCGCTTAATTGCGGTTTTTTTGCGTCCAAATTTTGGAGTTAATATGATTTATCAAACAGGCACAATCGCAACGACAGCGGGACAAACAAAAATAAAAGGTACCGGAACGCGCTGGAAAGATAATTTGGCAGGTATCTCTGAAGGCTGTCCAATCTCTTATCTCATCAATAACGTTGTGTACATGAACACAGTGTTATCGGTGAATTCAGACACCGAGATTAACTTAACTTATCCGGTGCCAGTGGCAGCTTCAGCAGCCAAGTATCAGATAGCGACATTCGTTCTGGATAGCATGAGCGATGGTGTTCGCAAGATGCTAGCGAATCAGCAGTATATCCAGTATTTCCTGCGCAACATGGATACATGGATGACGCAGGACGGCATTGTTGAAATCAAAACGCCAACAGGGGAAACGGTAAGACTCGAAAGTATCATCGCGCTGAAGAAACTGATTGATGGGAAGTTTGATAAGGAAGGAGGGAAGCTTTTAGGCGCAATCACTGCTTCATGGTCAGTGAGAGCCGCAGCAGGTAGTGATGAAAGTAACTCAGTTGAATTTAACTTCATACAAAAAGTACCTATTCTTAGAATTACAAGAGACGGAAAACCCACTGACCTTTATTTTCCATCTCAGGCGGGTCGACTTATGCGTGTTGATGAATACGGAATTGGTGGAACAGCAAGTTCAAAAGATGCTAACACGATTGAATCAACCGAGTTTACAGCAGCAGATGGAGATTCAATCAATTTTTTTGCAACTTACGCACCGGCTCTTTCAATGAAAAGACCGGGAGGTGCTGATAACACGGGCTTTGTTACGCAAATTCAGGGTGATGCAAAAGCGCGAATTGCATTTCGTCAACGTGAGCGTGGCGTTTGGAGAGGATGGTATGAGTTTTATACTCAAGCAAATACAACCAAAGACTCAAACGGCAATCTAAAAGCCGCATCCCCGATCATTAAGGTATTCGCAGAGCATATAGATACAAACGAAGAATCAGAAGGTGTAACGCTCAAAAAGCTGCACACTGGAATTTATCAACTGCATGGAGTGCTTGGTTTACACTCTGATGCTAGCTGGGGTGGAGTTCATGGTGGTATTACTATCCCGTGCGGCATTAACCAACTTCCACTTGTGTATGCGCTTTATGATGTACTTGAAAAAGGTAAACCGCACCCATTCGATGGTCGCATCGTTGAGCCTGATGAGGATGGCGATATCGTGCTTTATACGACATATCGCAAGCATGACTTGCCGCAGAATATTCAATATGAGCGATTCAAGCTTTACCCTGAATTTCTTAAAGAAGTTGATGGGGAAATGGTTGAGTTAACTCCGGGTGAGCCTTGTGATATTCCCAATGGCCACTGGATTGATGTTCGTGTGAATATGCCGAGTGATTCTATCTACAATCAGAAGCTAGCTGAAGCTGAGAGGCTTGCTAAACTAGAAGCAGAGCGATTAACAGAAGAAGCGGAAAGAGCAGAACAGGAAGCTACGGAACGTAAACAATATGGACTTGGTGATAATGACGTATTGCTGTAATTAAAAATAAATGCGCCAGCTCTAGTAGTTGGCGCAATCATATATTTATTCTTTAGGGATTGAACCAAGTGGTCACCAACTCTTTTTATGATTTGTTCTTGCGAAGCATAACAGGTTCTATCTAACTAACTTTCAGTTGCAGATATGTTCAGGTCGTGTCAATCTCGCGGGGCGCGAATTATACGAGTGTCAATGTAAAATACAAGCAAAACTGTTGACTTAATGTAACTTAACTTACATTATAACCAAAGGTAATACGCATCGTATACCTAGATGTAAATTACAACTCATTGGTTTATAAAGAGGTTATTATGGGTCACGCACTGCAAAAGCCTAGCCGCTTAAATATACCTGCTCGTGACAAAAGTAAAATTGCAGCACCAAAAGCTGCCATGAGCGAGCAAGCAAATCATGACAATCAAGTCAATAATGCCTTTGACTTTGGTTTCACTCGCTATGAAAAAGCCATGGAAAAATTAGCTAAGGTATAGTGAGTGTTGAATATCACAGGGGAGTTTGTTGAAGGGATTAACTATCTATCTACTGATGATTTGATAAACATTAATAGAAAACTGATAGAGCTACAAACTCCTAATGAGCCAATAGAAGTATTGAATTTCAACAATCTTAGTTCATCTCAATCAAGACCAAGCCAAGTTAAGTACTACCAACAAACAGACGATATGTTTGTTCTTGCTTCTGTGTTAATTGAAAGTCTGATTCAAAATCATCCTTTTGCCAATGCCAATAAGCGAACAGCTATGATGGCTGGGTATGTCTTTTTGTTGCTCAATGGCTATGAACTAACAGCCCCGGAAGATGAAGTGGTCGAAATGGCTCGGGGCTTGGCAACTAAAGAATATTCACTTGATGAGCTAGATAGTTGGCTTTGCAATTGGTCAAGAGACTTTGACTCTAGGCAGCTATGCTGTAAACAAGTAAATATCGAAACCTGTTCTGTAATTAAAATAAATATAGACTAAGTAGCGCCAGCTCGAGTGGTTGGCGCAATCTGATCATTTATCGAAATACTCCACCTCCTCAGTTTCTTTCATTTCAGGCATCCAGTCTCCATCATTCCAGATTTCTTCCAGCGTTTCTTCA
>NZ_WLUG01000009.1:0-1276 GCF_009706505.1 Providencia sp. wls1922
TCTACAATTCCGTTGTTTTGTTGGTAGTTAACTCTGTTAGTTGGTTTTGGTACTGTTCTGGTAGAGCTCTGGCTCATACTTAAGCTGACCATTTGTCAGTCGCTCAATAATCAAAGCTTGTTTTTCTGGTATAACTGATTTCCATCGGCTCACTGCTGGGTGAGAAACCCCTAGCGCAATGGCCGTTTTTTGAACGCCACCAAAAAAATTAATAACATTTTGCTTGTACATTTGGTTACCTCGTGTCTGAGTTTAGATTGAAATGTAACAAAAGGTACATTAACAAGCAAACACTTTTCACATCAAAATGATGTAACATTGGTTACATGAAAAAAGAAGATATGAATTTCAGAATCAAGGCTAGGCGCCTTCAGTTAAATCTTACTCAGGAAGTCTTAGCTAAAAAGCTGGGAGTTAGTCGTGTTTCTGTGACTAAATGGGAAACAGGAATGGCTAAACCTGATGGGGAAAATTTACAAAATTTAGCCCATGCACTAGAAACGTCTGCAGAATGGATACTGTATGGGAAAAATGCGCCTACTGATAAAGAACTATCCCCTTCAAGAAAGCCACTATCAATAACAGAGGTACCAGTTATATCTTCAGTTCAAGCAGGGATGTGGAACGCAACATGCGAATCAGCAACACTAGATGATGTTATTCGATGGATTGGGACAACTGTTAGAGTATCGAATAGTGCATTCGGTTTAGATGTTCGCGGTGATTCAATGACAAATCCGAATGGTGCACCGACAATACCCGAAGGCTCCACAGTGATAGTAGAGACAGACTACGGAAATATGGACGACTTATACGGGAAAATAGTTGTCGCCATTTTAGATGGCACGTCTGAAGCAACTATAAAGAAACTGGTATGGGATTCACCGTATAGTTATCTAATGCCATTAAACCCATCATTTAACCCCATTCTTATAAATGGCAACTGTCGAATTATTGGGAAAGTAGTCCAAGTCGTACAGAATTTATAGCCTCCAAAAACTCAATGTAACTTATTTCACATTTTAATATTGACACTCCATGTAACCTAATGTACCTTTTGTTACATGGAATGAAATCAATGGGAATAAGATTATGCAAGTCAATCCAAGCGCACCAATCGTTACCTTTAACAACCCAATGTCCACAGATGAAATTCATGCATGGATTTTGGAGAAAGCTGCTGCACTTAAAAAACTTGAAAGCCTTAACGCTGCCTACGCAGAACTCAAAGAAAAGCTGGTAAGAATCGAAGATGATATTTACGAGCAAACTGAGA